>JAKAXG010000477.1 GCA_021827225.1 Actinomycetes bacterium
GGGCACACTCCTTCGCATCGACAGCAGCCCGGTTGCAGCGCCGGCAGGATGGTTCGGGGGGATCGTCCGCCAGGCGCGCAACCGGGTCGTCGACTTCTACGGGGCCTGATCCGGCGGGTGCCCGGCTTCCGTCCGGCGCCGACCATCCACCATCCGGTCACACCCCCTCCGTATCTTCGGTTCCGTGGCTGCCCCCTCCGCCGACGAGCTGCTGGCCGGTCTGACCGAAGCCCAGCGGGCGGCTGTCACCAGCGAGGCCGCCCCCCTGTGCATCATGGCGGCGGCCGGCGCCGGCAAGACCAGGGTGCTGACCCGGCGCATCGCCTACCGCTGCGTTACCGGGCGGGCCGATCCCGGTCACACCCTGGCGGTCACTTTCACCCGCAAGGCGGCCGGCGAGCTGAGGGAGCGCCTGGCCCGGCTGGGGCTGCGGGACGGGGTGGCCGCCGGGACCTTCCACTCGCACGCCGCCGCCCAGCTGCAGCGGTGGTGGGCGGACCGGCGCCAGAACCCCCCCACGCTCCTCGACCGCAAGGCCCGGGTCCTCGGCCCCATCGTGTCCGGGCGGCCGGGCCTGGAGCGGGTACCGCTCGCCGACCTGGCGTCGGCTATCGAGTGGGCCAAGGCCCGCACCATCGGTCCGGACCGCTTCGAGGAGGCCGTCGGGGTCCGGGCCCGCCTCCTGCCCCCCGGGGCCAGCCCGGCGGCGGTGGCCGCCGTGTACGCCCGCTACGAGGACGAGAAGCGCCGCCGGGGCCTCATCGACTTCGACGACCTGCTGGGCCGCTGCGCCGACGCCCTCGAGCGCGACCCGGACTTCGCCGGGGCTCAGCGGTGGCGGTGGCGCCACATCTACGTGGACGAGTTCCAGGACCTGAACCCGCTGCAGCACCGCCTGCTGCTGGCCTGGCTCGGCCCCTCCCTGGACCTGTGCGTGGTAGGCGACCCGAACCAGGCCATCTACGGCTGGAACGGGGCGGACCCCACCCTGCTGACCGGCCTGACCGGGCGGTGGCCGGCCGCCGAGGTCCTCCATCTGGACGCCAACCACCGCTGCACCGAACAGATCGTGCAGGTAGCGGCGTCGGTGCTGGGCCCGGCCGGCGGCCGGCTGCGGGCCGCCGGCCGTCAGGGCCCGGTTCCCGCCATCCGGTCCTACGAGACCGACGCGGCCGAGGCCCGGGCGGTGGCCGCCGCCGTGTCGGCCGCCCACGCCGAGGGGGTGCCATGGTCGGCGATGGCGGTCCTGACCCGGACCAACGCCCAGCTCGGGGCGTTCTCGTCGGCTCTGGGAGCGGCCGGGGTCCCCTGGTTCTCGGCAGCCACCGCCGGCCTGCTCGACGACCCGGCAGTGCGTGATCTCGTCGCCGAGTGGCGGGGCCGGGGCCACCAGCCTCTGCGGGTGGTGCTGTCCGACCTCGACGAGGCGCTGCGCTCGACGCCCGGCCCGGCGGAGGCCATGACGGGCCTGGCCGACACCGGCCGGGCCTTCCTGGCCCTGACCCCCGGTGCGACCGTCGCGGAATGGCTGGCCTGGCTGCCCTCGGCCGGGAGGGACCGCTCGGCCGCAGCGGGCGGCGACGCCGTCACCTTGAGCAGCTTCCACCGCTCGAAGGGCCTCGAGTGGGACCGGGTGTGGGTGGCCGGGGTGGAGGAGGGCCTGGTCCCCCTGGGCCGGTCGGACTCCGGCCCGGCCGAGACGGAGGAGCGCCAGCTCCTGTACGTGGCGCTGACCAGGGCGGTGGAGGTCCTGTCCGTCTCATGGGCCCGCTCCCGGTCATTCGGGGCCCGGCCGGTGCCGCGCCGGCCGTCGCGGTGGCTGGAGGCCATGGAGGCGGCCACCGGCGGCGACCCGGACCCGGAAGGACCGGCCGACGGGCCGGGCGTCGAGGGGTGGCGGCGGCGGTTGGCGGAGCAGCGGGCCGGGCTGCGCCTGGCCGGCTCCGGGCGGGCGGCGACCGGCCGCCACCGCCCGCCGTGGCCGGAGCCCGACCGGGAGGTGGAGGCGGCGCTACGGGCCTGGCGGACCGAGGCGGCCCGCCACAGCGGGGTGCCCCCCCACGTTCTGCTGCACGACGCGACGGTGGAGGCACTGGCCGGGCTGCGGCCCCGAACCATGGACGAACTGCTGGCGGTGCCCGGCTTCGGCCCGGTCAAGGCCCAGCGCTACGGAGCTCCCATCCTGGACATTCTGAGCGAACGCGCCGTGTCGGCCTGATCCCGGCGAAAGCGGTGCGGACGGCCCGACCGAATGGGAGTAGCATGGTCGTGTGAGCGCCTGGTACTCGATTGAGGTTTTCGACGGTGCCACATCCGCATCGGTGTGGGCCGAGGCTTACCGTGACGTCCTGATCGAGGCGGCCATCACGTCGGGTGCATCCGACTGGTCGTGGCACCGCCACACCTGGGGCGTGGTGTTCGAGGTGTCGTTCAGCGGTGAGGACTCATGGGAGGGCTACACCAACCTGGCCATGGTGAGGGCGGCGCTCGACGCCGTGCCCGACCCGGTCACCGGGCTGATCGTCTACCGGGGACGGGGGGGCAGCTCCGGCGCCTCCTTCCCCCGCAAGCCCCGTCCGCTGGTCGGATCCGGCTCGGCGGCCCTGCCGCTGCCGTGGGTCTTCAGCTTCGACGAGATCCCGGCCGTCACCGCCCTGCCCCGCCCGAGCCTCACCGGCGCCACCCTCTGAGCGGGGCCGCCCCGGCGGTCAGGAGCCCGGGCGCTCCCGCTGCGCCGACAGGGCGCTGAAGTTCTCCGGGCTGATGCTGATGAACAGTCCGGTCGCCTCCGCGGTCATCTGCTCCCCGGCCATCAGCCGGCCCGACGTGCTCACCTTGCGCCCGCTCACCGATTCCACCCGGCCCTCGAATCTGAGATCCGCGTTGAGCGGTGTCGGCCGGCGGTACCTGATGGTCAGGGTGCCGGTCATTCCGACCTGCCCCGACAGCGACTGGGTGAGGCCCAGCACCTCGTCGAAGGCGGCGGCGATGAACCCTCCGTGCACGCAGCCGGGCGGTCCTTCGTAGGCGATGCCGAAGCGGGCCCGGCCCACCACGATCCCCGCCTCCACCGCCACCCGGATGGGCGGGGCCAGGGGGTTGGAGAGCCCGAGTTGCGGCGACCAGTCGAAGAAAGCCCGGTCGTGGAACAGGCCCGACGCCTCCGAGGAGCCCTCGTAGCGGCGCAGCGAGTCGTAGGGGCGGAGTAGCCCCTCCACCTGTTCCAGCTGCGCCCTGGCCCGGTCCAGGACCTCCGGCGGGGCGGAGGTGGCGGTCAGGCGGTCGATGACCCGGCGCAGCGCCTCCCCCACCTCCCGGGCGGCGGCCACGGCCGCTCCCCGGCGGGCTCCCTGATGGCGGCCAGGGCCTCTGCCATCCTCTCCGCCAGGACCGGGTCCAGAGCCGGCCCGTCGCCACCGGCGCCGGCCGGCGCCGTGCTCACTGCCGGTCCTCCACGTCGACGAACACCGGAGCGTGATCCGAGGGCTGCTTTCCCTTGCGGGCGTTGCGGTCCACCAGGGCCCACCGCAGGCGGGCCGCCAGCGGCTCGCTCATCAGCACCAGGTCGATCCTCATGCCCCGGTGCTCGTGGAAGTCACCGGCCCGGTAGTCCCAGTAGCTGTAGAGGCGGTCATCGGGGTAGCGGCGCCGGAAGGCGTCGACCAGGCCCCAGTCCTCCAGGTCCTGAAGGGCCCTACGCTCCGGTTCGCTCACATGGGTGGAGCCGACGAAGCGGGTGGGGTCCCAGACGTCGTCGTCGGTCGGGGCGATGTTGAAGTCGCCGCAGACCGCCACCAGGTCAGACGGCCGGGCCAGGGCGCCGACGTGGTCGCGCAGCTTGGCCATCCAGGCCAGCTTGTAGACGTAGTGGTCCGAGTCCAGGCTCCGGCCGTTGGGGACGTAGACGCTGGTGACGTGCACGTCACCGCAGCGGGCGGAGATGATCCTGGTGTCGGAGTCGGGTTCGAGCGCAGGGACGAAGCCGGCCACCGGCTCGTCGATGCCCACCTTGGACAGGATGGCCACACCGTTCCACTGCCCGTCCCCGTGGTGCACGCTCTCGTAGCCGAGAGCGGAGAACGCCATGTGCGGGAACGCGGCGTCGCTCAGCTTGGTCTCCTGCAGGCACACCACGTCGGGGCGGGCGTAGCCCAGCCATTCCTCCACCCGGGGGAGGCGGGCCTTGAGCGAGTTGACGTTCCAGGTGGCGATCCGCATGACCTGACAATGGTAAGTGAAGGGCGCAGCCCTCCAACCGGGCCTATCCCGTCTCGCTGCCGGCCCTCCGGCGCCGGGACGGCCGCTCCGCCGCATCCCCGGCCGGCTCGCCCCTCCCGTTGGCGTCCTCGCCCCCGGCCGCCGCCTTGCGGGCCGGGGCCCTGCGGGCCGGAGCCTTCTCCGCCGGAGCCTTCTCCGCCGCCGCCGTGC
>JAKAXG010000478.1 GCA_021827225.1 Actinomycetes bacterium
TGGCCTGCTGCTCGGTGTCGGGGGCCAGCAGCATGATCACGTCGGCCTCGCGGGCCGCCTCCGCGATGCTGGTCACCCGCAGACCGGCCGCCTCGGCCTTGGCCCTCGACGACGAGCCCTCCCGCAGCGCCACCCGGACGTCGACCCCTGAGTCGCGCAGGTTCAGGGCGTGAGCGTGCCCCTGCGAGCCGTAACCGATGATTGCCACCTTCCGCCCGGCGATGATCCCCGGGTCGGCGTCCTTCTCGTAATAGACGGTTGCTGCCATGAGTTGGTCCTAACTTGCCTTTCCTTGGAAACGCAGGCGGGGCACCGCGCTGCGGTCGAGCTTCGGCAGCGCCACCCGGCCGGTGCGCTGGATTTCCGTGATCCCATAGGGTCGCATGAGTTCCTCGAAGTCGTCGAGCCGGTCGGGTTCACCGGCCACCATCACGGTGAGCCCGGCCCCGCCCACGTCGACGATCTTGCCGTCGAAGATCCCCACCAGCTCCAGCACGCCGCTGCGCTGATCGGGGGCGACCGCCACCGTCACCATCAGCAGCTCCCGCTCCACCGCGTCGGCGGGGTGCAGCTCGGTGATCTTCACCACGTTGACCAGCTTGAACAGCTGCTTGGTGATCTGCTCGACGGAGGTCTCCTCCACGTTGATCACCAGGTTGATCCGGCTGAACCGCTCGTCGTCGGAGGGCGCCACCGCCAGGGAGATGATGTTGAAGCCGCGCCGGGCGAACAGGCCGCTGACCCGGGCCAGCACACCGAACTTGTTCTCGACCAGCACGGAGAGGGTCTGGTGCGAAGGGTTGGCAGCCATCACTGCACCACCTTCTTGCCGGTGGGCTTCTGAGCGGGATGGACCACGACCTCGTCGTTGGTGGCTCCGGCCGGCACCATCGGGAAGACCTTCTCCCGTGCGTCGGTGCGGAAATCGATGACCACCGGCCGGTCGTCGATGGAGTTGGCCTTGGCGATCACCGGCTCCACCTCCTCGGGGTCCTCGACCCGGAAGGCGGCGCAGCCCATGGCCTCGGCCCACTTGACGTAATCGGGCAGGTCCGGTGACAGGTACACCTCGCTGTAGCGCTCCTCGTAGAACATCTCCTGCCACTGGCGGACCATGCCCAGGTAGGCGTTGTTGAGGATGGCGACCTTCACCGGGATGCGCTCGCTGGACGCGGTCACCAGTTCCTGGGCTGTCATCTGGAAGCAGCCATCCCCGTCGACGGCCCACACGGTGCGGTCAGGGCGGCCGACCTTGGCGCCGATGGCGGCGGGGACGGAGAAGCCCATCGTTCCGAGACCGCCGGAGTTGACCCAGGTGTAGGGCTCGTTGAAGCGCCAGTACTGGCTGGCCCACATCTGGTGCTGGCCGACTCCCGACGCCAGGATGGTCCCCTCCGGAGCGGAGTCGCGCAGGACCTCCATCACGTACTGCGGCTTCAGCGGGTCGCCCTCCACGTGCGGGTCGTAGTGCAACGGGAAGCGCTCCTGCCAGCCCGAGATGCGGGCCCGCCACTCGCCGAGGTCGGCGGCGGCGGTCCCGGTGGCCTCGAGCGCCTTCACGATCTCGGTGATCACCTGGCGGCAGTCCCCCACGATCGGCACGTCCGGCTGGCGGATCTTGCCCAGCTCGGCCGGGTCGATGTCGACGTGGATCACCTTGGCGTTGGGAGCGAAGGAATCCACCCGCCCCGTCACCCGGTCGTCGAAGCGGGTGCCGAGGGCGATGAGAAGGTCGGATTCCTGCATGGCGGTGATGGCGGTGTAGTTGCCGTGCATCCCCGGCATGCCCAGGCACAGCGGATGATCGTCGGGGAACGCCCCCCGGGCCATCAGTGTGGTCACCACCGGGATCCCCATCCGCTCGGCCAGCTCCCGCAGCACCCCGGCGGCCCTCGACTTCAAGATGCCTCCCCCGGCGTAGATGACCGGCCGGCGGGCCTCGCCGATCAGGCGGGTCGCCTCTTTGACCATGCGGGGATGTCCCTTCATGGTCGGCCGGTAACCGGGCAGGGAAGATGCCACATCATCGTCGGTCGGCCATGACCAGTCGACCTGGGCCTGCAGCACGTCCTTGGGGACGTCGAGCAGCACCGGGCCGGGACGGCCGGTCGTGGCCAGATGGAATGCCTGGCGGACGATGAGGGGGATCTCCTGGGGATCCATGATGAGCTCGTTGTGCTTGGTCACGGAGCGGGTGATCCCGACGGTGTCGCACTCCTGGAAGCCGTCGGTCCCGATGACGGGCCGGCTGACCTGGCCCGTGATGGCCACCATCGGGACGGAGTCCATGTAAGCGTCGCACAGCGGGGTGACCAGGTTGGTCGCAGCCGGCCCGCTGGTCACCATCGCCACGCCGGGGCGGCCGGTGACGTGGGCGTAGCCCTCGGCCATGTGGCCGGCACCCTGCTCGTGGCGGACCAGGATGTGGCGGATGGGCGAGTCCAGGATGGGGTCGTAGGCGGGCAGGATGCAGCCGCCGGGGAGGCCGAACACGACCTCCACCCGCTCCATCTCGAGGCTCTTGATGAGAGCCTGGGCTCCGGTCATCTTCATCTTTGCGTTCTCTTTCCTGGGGCTTCCTGGTTCCGGGCGGTTGCAGACGCTGACAAACAAAACGACCTCCCACCGGGGGAGGTCGTTCGACACACACGCAGGTTGTGCGTGTGTGTCAGGTGATGAGTACGAGGGTCAGGCTGCGGGCCACGGCATCAGTGTTCCATATCCGCGCCCCCGGCGCAACGCGTCGGCGACCCGGGTCTCAGGGCCCCTTCACCAGGATGGACTCCACCACGTCGGCGGCGTCCTCTATCTGGTTCATGGCGTGCTCGAGGGCCTCGACCATGTCCTTCCACTTGATGACCTCGAGGGCCTCGTACTCACCGCTGAAGAGCCGGGCCAGGCTGCGCCGGTGCACGGCGTCCCCCTGCCGCTCCAGTTCCTCGATCCGCTCCAGCCGGTGGCGGACCCCTTCCCTGGAGCGCATGGCCCGGATCAGGGCCTCCAACTCGGCCCCCATGGCGGCCAGGCACTCGGCCTGCTGCTGGACCTCCGGAAGGCAGCTCTCGACGGTCACGAGGTGCAGGATCTCGGCCGCCGAGAACATGTCGTCGATCACGTCGTCGAGGGCCTCGGTGAGGGCGTGGATGTCCTCCCGGTCGTAGGGGGTGACGAAAGTGGCGTCCAGGCGACGCAGGAGGTCGACGGTGATCTGATCGCCCTTCCGCTCCAGGTTGCGGATCTGCTGGTAGTGGTCATCCAGGTCGGACATGGACGACACCATCTTCAGCACCTCCTCTCCGCACTGGCGGGCATTGGCGGCGGCCGCGCAGAACAGGTCGAAGAACCCGGTATCGGACCGAATGAACCGCAGTCCCCGGAACCGGCGCAGCATGGAGGCGACGCCGCCCATCAGGACCGGCCGGTCCGCCCCACCGGCCGATCCCGCCGGTGTTTCCTCCCGGCGGCGGCGCAGTGACTGAAGCGGCGACAGGCGCCGGGGAGCCACCATCGACGCGGACCGGCGGGCCAGGTTCACCGCGTGGTCGCCGATCCGCTCGTAGAAGCGGGCCACCAGGGCCAGCTCGGCTGCGACCGCCGGATCGACCCCGCCGGCGGCGCCCTCGCGGAGCAGAGCGGCCGACAGGTTGTCCAGCTCGTCATCGGACTCGTTGATCTCGAAGCTGAGGTCACGGGACCGCTCTGCGTAGGCCCGCCCGGCGAGCTGCCACATCCGGATCCCCGTGTCGCACATGGACTGGATCAGACCCCTGGCCCTCGGGCTGAGGGAGCTACCGAGGCCCTGACGGGCCCGCTGGGCTATGTGCTCGGCCAGGTCGGCGCTGCGCTCCAGCTCCGGGACCATCTGCATGATGGCGATCAGGTTCTCCAGCTCATCCGGCTCGACCGTGGCATCGGCCAGGCGGTCCTTGACGAGGGCGATCACGTCGTCGCACTGTGAGTCCACCTTGCGGTCGTCGGCGATGACCCGGTCGGCCATCTCCACGTCCTGGTCGAGCAGGGCGGCGGTGGCCCAGCCGAGGCTCTCGACCACGGTTGCGTACAGGACGAGCACAGCCCGGTCGGCGCGCTGCCGGAACTCCTCTCGGTCGACGCCGGACCGGCCCATCCACCAAAAGTACCCCTTCCAGGCCCCACGGGTACGCCTCTGCTGTGATGGACCGCGGATCTGCTGCCGGCGCGACCCGGCGGCCGGGCCCGCGCCGGTGCCCGACCGGCCCCGTCCCGATGTGACCGCAGCCCGGCCGGTGGGGGATATTGGGCCCGTGCGCCGATCCAGGAAACAGCCGAGCAGCGACCGAAACGCCGCGACCGCCGCCCTCCGGGCGGGGCGGGCCCTGCTTCCCCTGGTCCCCACCGCCAACGCCCTCCGGCCGGTCTCGTTCGGCCAGCCGGCCGGCGGG
>JAKAXG010000479.1 GCA_021827225.1 Actinomycetes bacterium
TCCAGCGGCTGCTGCCGGCTCAGGCCCTCCATTCGGTGTCGCAGAGCAACTACGCCACCCTCACCGGACGGTCGTTCTTCTCGAGCCTGATCTCCCGGCCGTTCCAGTCCGGGCTGCACGAGGCCTTCCTGTTCGCCATCCTCGCCTGCCTGGTGGCCGCCGCCGCGTCGTGGTCGCGGGGCCGCAGATACGTCCACGAGGGCGGCACGGAGAGCTGACAGCCACCCGTTCAGCCGTTGCACCGGCAGCTGCGATGGGTAGGAAAAGGCCATGGTTGAAAGGTTCCGGCCGGCTGATCATGCCATGGGACTGGAACTGCAACTGGAGGAGCTCCAGGAGCAGAGGCAGCGGGCCCGGGTGCAGGGTCGCTGGGACGACGCCCGGCGTCTGGAGATCGAGATCGAGCAGCTGCAGGCGGAGCTGGCTGCCACCGCCGAGATCCTGGCGGTGCGGGGAAGCGACCCCGATCCCGGTCCCCGCATCCACAATGCCGAGGAGCTCAAGCTGGCCGAGCCGGCTGACTAGCCCCTGGAGTCCGGCTCGGTCCAGCGCAGCGCCAGCAGGGCGGTGTCGTCGGTGCTCCCGGTGGGCACCAGGCGGTCCACCAGGCGGTCCAGGACCGTCTCCAGGGAGGTGCCGGCGGGGACATCGACCGTCCTCAGGCGCTCCAGGCCGTCGAGGATGGACTCCCCCGGCCGCTCCACCAGCCCGTCGGTGTAGGCGACCACCACCGTTCCGGGCGGGACGGTGACGGTGACCTCTTCGGGCGCCGGCCGGCCGATTCCGATGGGAGTGGTGGCCTCCACGGGGACGTAATCCGCCCCCGAGCCTGTGATCAGCAGCGGCGGCAGGTGACCGGCGCTGGCAACCGTCATGATCCTCGTGTCCAGGTCGATGACGCCCACCAGCACGGTGGCGAAGGTCTCGTCGTCCAGTTCCTGCAGGCGTCCCAGCCGTTCCAGCAGGGCCGCCGGTTCGCCGGCGTCGGCCACGTAGGCCCTGGTGGCGAAGCGGAGGGCGGCCATGGTCGTCGCCGCCCGGAGGCCGTGGCCGGATACGTCCCCCACGACGAAGGTGCACGCACGGGGCCCGGTCTGGATGACGTCGTACCAGTCGCCGCCCACGTCGAGGCCGGTGGTGCCGGGGATGTAGCGGGCCCCCAGCTCCATTCCCTCCACGGCCGGCAGGGCAGGAAGCAGGGCGTGCTGGAAGTCCGACGCGATGCTGCGTTGCTCCAGGTACAGCCGCTCGTTCTCCGCCGCCAGCTTCTCGGCGTGGGTCCGGCGCCGCTGCACGTACTCGGCCAGCACCGTGGATGCACCGGCGAAGACCACCCCGACGGACAGCACTATCCACGGCAGCGCCGATGACAGCCCGCCCGCCAGGTTGGTGGTGGGGGTACCCACCACGGTGATCCAGGTGTCGCCGAACGCGAGCGTGGACGAGGCCTTCAGGCCCCGGATCGGGGTCGGAACCGAGGATTCGATCAGCTGCGCCGGGCTGGCGACCGGGCCCAGGTAGAGGGCGAAGTTCAAGTCGCTGAACGCCGAGTTGCGGGGGAGGGTGACGCGCTTGGAGTTCGGGAGGCCGCTCTCGGCGTAGACGATGAGGTTGCGGTCACCGACGGGCATATCGGCGTAACCGATCCGCTCACCGTGCGGGCCCGCCAGGAGGCCGGTGACGTGCAGCCGGGATGACGGGGAGGTCGAGGAGAGGAAGCCGGCAGCCCGGCCGTCGGCCACCAGGTTGGGAGGGGAGCCGACCAGGGCCTCCATCGAGACGGTGGATCCGGACCGCCTCCACAGGGAGACGGACGCGAAGCGGCGCGGTGCGGTAGGGCTGGCCATGAACCTCTGGAAGGCGGCCGGCGATCCGGTGGCCTCGGCCACGTGGAGCCCGTCGTTCATCTCGGTCTGGATCTCCGGCTCGGCCGCGGCCAGGACGGTCGCCGCCTGCCGGACCTGCAGGCGCAGCAGCCGGGCGTCGCTGCCGTGGTTCACCAGCTGGGCCAGTACGGCCATCACGAAGGTCCCGATCAGGATCACCAGCCCGATGGCCACCGTGACCGGCCGGAGCCCGGCCTTCCGTCGCGCAGTCCGGGTCAATCTCTAGACCGCCTGCCCTTTTCCGGACGGCGGGGAAGCAATGGACATTGCGGTATGTCTAGCGCACCGCCTTGACACAGGATCTATGTTCCTGATGTGGGTGAGGGGAGCAGCCAGGACGCCGGCACCGCCCGGCTGTACTCCCTGGCCCGGGCCCTCACCGCCGCCCTGACCGCCGGGCAGGTCGCCGAGTCGGTGTTCGGGGCCGTCTTCGACGAACTGGGCGCCAACAGCGTGGGTCTGTGGCTGGTCGACGCCGGCCGGATCCGCCTCGTGGCCGGTGCCGGGCTCGACGACCAGCTGCCGTCCGGCGTCCTCGACTTCGGGTCGGAGTCGGCGCTGCCGGCGACAGAGGTGGTGGCCACCCGGCGGCCGGTGGTCTACCACTCCCCGGAGGAACGGGACCGCCGCTGGCCCCAGCTGTGCGGGATCCCCTCCGTGGCGGCGGCCGCCGCCGTTCTGCCCCTGGAGGTCCACGACCGGGTCCTCGGTTGCCTCCACATCGGTTTCCCGGACCGGATGGGCGCCGACCGTTTCGGCCTGGAGTTCCTGTCCCGCCTGGCCGAGCTGTGCGCCGCCGCCCTCGACCGGGCCCAGCTGCACGACGCCGAGCGGGAGCGCCAGAGCTTCCTCCTCGGCGCCTCGGCGGCGGTGGCCCGGGCCGAGGGATTCTCCGACGCGCTGCATCGCCTGGCCACGGTCGCCGTACCCCGGCTGGCGGACCTGTGCCTCATCGACGTGTCCGACGGGCGCGACGGGCTCCGCCGGATGGCCGCCGTGCACGCCGACCCGGGGGCCGCCGGCCCGGCGGCCGAGTTGGAGCGGTTCTACAGCCCCGGCCCGACCGGGTCCCACCCGGCCATCGTGGCCATGGCCACCCACCGGTCGCACTGGGCCGCCGAGATGTCCGAGGAGTTCCTGCGGGCCACGACCCGTGACGAGCGGCATCTGGAGCTGGTGCTGAGGTTGGGCTTCACCTCGTACATGTGTGTTCCCCTCATGGCCGCCCGGCAGGCCCTCGGGGTGATGACCCTGGTGTCGGCCGGCTCGGGTCGTCGCTTCGACGGCTCCGACGTGGCCCTGGCCGAGGACCTGGCCAGCCGGGCGGCGGCGGTGGTGGCCCTGGCCCGCCGGCAGGAGCAGGAGCACGAACTGGCCCACGTCCTGCAGCAGCTGCTGCTGCCGGACGGCCTGCCCCAACTGGAGGGCATCGAGATCGCGGTCAGGTACATGACCGCCCATCCCCAGGCCGAGGCCGGCGGCGACTTCTACGACGTGGCGGTCCTGCCGAGCGGCCGGGTGGGTCTGGCCATAGGCGACGTCGAGGGGCACGACGCGGTGGCGGCCGCGACGATGGGCCAGCTGCGCAGCGCCAGCCGGGCCCTGGCCGGGCAGTTCAGGGAGCCGGGATCGCTCATCGACGCCCTGCGCTGGAGCTGGGACCTGCTCGGGTTCCGCCGGATGGCCACCGCCATCTACGGGCGGGTGGACCCCCGCAGCGGCGAGGTCGTCCTGAGCTCGGCCGGGCACCCGCCGCCCGTTCTGGTCACCGCCGGCGGACGGGCCGCGCTCAGCGCGCTGACCAGCTCACCGCCGCTCGGGGTGCCGGCCGGGCGGGCGACGGACCAGAGGTTCTCCCTGGCCGGCGGGGACACCCTGTTCTTCTACACCGACGGTCTGGTGGAGGAGCGGCGAGGTTCGATCGACGCCCGGTTGGGGTCCCTGGTGGAGTGCCTGGGGGACTCGGCCGGCCTGCCGCTGGAGGAGCTGTGCGACCGGGTGCTGGACGGCAACAGCGTCGAGGACCGCTCCGACGACGTCGCCGTCCTCGCCGTCCGCCGCTGCGGGTAGCCGCCCCCGGCGCTCAACCTCCGGTGAGATCGTCGAGGTCCTCCGAGCTGTCGTGGATGGTGAACACCTGGTCGAGCGCCGCGATCTCTATCAGCCGGCGGATGTTGCCGGCCGGGCAGATGAGCCCCAGGTCGCCGCCGAGGGAGCGGACCCGCTTGACCCCGGTGACGAGGGCGCTGAGCCCCGACGAATCGACGAACTCGGTGGGCCGGAGGTCCACGAGGATCTGGCGGTCCCCTCTGTCCGTGACCTCGATCAGGCGGGCCCGGAGCTGCGGTGCGGTCAACACGTCCAGGTCACCTGAGACGGTCAGGATGGTCCGCCCGCCCGTCTCGTGCGTCTGCAGATCGAAGTCCACGGTGTGCTCCTCGAGAGTCTCCAAGGGCAGAAGGTGACCGCAGAGACTACTCCCACCCCGGCCCGGGCAGCGCTCCCCGGACCCCGCCCGAAGATCGGA
>JAKAXG010000480.1 GCA_021827225.1 Actinomycetes bacterium
CCGCCGGGTTCTCCCCCATCAGGAAGTACCCCTTGCACCGGCCCTCCAGCTGCTCCACCACCGTCTCGTAGGTGCTGTGCGACCCGGTGATGCGCGGCAGGTAGTCGAAGCAGTAGTCGTTGTCCGCGGTGGCGCGGGCCCCCCACCAGGCCTTGAGCAGGCTGACGGTGTAGGCGTCCATCTTCGACCAGTAGCCCCGTTCGGCGGAGTCCGCGGCGAGGAACTCCTGCAGCGTCTCGTGGCGGTGGGCGTGGGGCATGGGGATGTAGCCGGGGAGCAGGTCGAACAGCGTGGGGATGTCGCTGGATCCCTGGATGCTGGCGTGGCCCCGCATGGCCTCGATGCCCCCGCCGGGGCGGCCGATGTTGCCGAGCAGCAGCTGCAGGATCGACGCCGCCCGGATGATCTGCACGCCGATGGTGTGCTGGGTCCAGCCCACGGCATACACGAAGGCGGTGGTGCGGTCCCGACCGGAGTTCGCCACCAGCAGGTCGCACACCCGGGCGAAGGTCTCGGGCGGTATCCCGCACACCTCCTGCACCATCTCCGGGGTGTAGCGGGAGAAGTGCCGCTTCAGGATCTGGAACACGCAGCGGGGGTGCTGGAGGGTCTCGTCCCTGGTGGGGGTGCCCCGCAGCGACGGGCCTCCCGAGCCGTGGCTCTCCCCGTGACCCGAACGGGCTGCGCTGAGGCCCCCCTCTGTGAGCTTGTTGTACTCCGAGTCACGCGAGCCGGAGGCGGCGTTGACGGTCATGCCCTCGTACTGCCAGGTGTCGGGCTGGTAGTGGCGGGTGTCGGCCTGGAACCCGGAGAACAGTCCGTCGAGGTCCTCGGTGTCGCGGAAGTCCCCGGTGACGATGGTGGAGGCGTTGGTGTACGCCTTCACGTACTCCTCGAAGTAGAGGTCGTTGGTGAGGACGTGGTTGATGATCCCGCCCAGGAAGGCGATATCGGTGCCGGCCCTGAGCGGGACGAACACGTCGGCCAGGGCGCTGGTCCGGCTGAAGCGGGGATCGACGTGGATCACCGCCGCCCCCCGGGCCTTGGCCTCGGCCACCCACTGGTAGGCCACAGGGTGCGACTCGGCCATGTTGGAGCCCTCGATGATGATGCAGTCGGAGTTCTGCAGGTCCCGGGGCGTGGTGGTCGATCCGCCGCGGCCGAAGGAGGTGCCGAGCCCCACCACCGTGGAGCTGTGGCAGATGCGGGCCTGGTTCTCGACCTGCACCACCCCCAGGGCGGTGAACAGCTTCTTGATCAGGTAGTTCTCTTCGTTGTCCAGGGTGGCGCCGCCCAGGCTGGCCAGCCCCATGGTGCGGCGGGTCCGCTTCCCGTCGAGCTCCCACTGCCACCCGTCCCGGCGGGCTTTGATCACCCGGTCGGCGATCATGTGCATGGCCGTCTGCAGGTCCAGCGGCTCCCAGTCGGTGCCGTAGGGCCTCCGGTACAGCACCTGGTGGCAGCGGTTCGGGCCCGTGGTCAGCTGAAGGCTGGCCGACCCTTTGGGGCACAGCCGGCCCCGGCTGACCGGTGAGTCCGGATCGCCCTCTATCTGGATCACCCGGTCGTCCTCGACGTACACGTTCTGCCCGCAGCCGACCGCGCAGTACGGGCACACGGACTTGACCACCTTGTCGGCGCCGGCCACCCGGGCCACCAGCTTCCTCGTCCGGGTCGAGGCCACAGCCGCCCCCCGGCCCAGCCGGTCCTGCCCGGTCAGCTGCCGGAGGACCGGCCAGTCCCCGAGGCGCGTCATAGCCATTCAGTGCACCGTCCTCGTCTCGTCGCCCGCCGGGGTGCGGCGGTCAATGCTTCAGCTCCGCCCGGGCCCGGTCCCGGACCCAGGCCATCACCTCGGCCTTCTCCTCCGGACCGGTCGGGTTGTGGTGGGGCACCCCGAGCAGGGCCTGGCTGCCGCCCAGCTGCAGCCCCTCGCGCTCCTGGTCCTCGGGGGCCAGGCTGTCGCTCCCGTCAGCGGGGATGCCGGTGGCGATCATGTACGCCTTGCCGGCGGCCATGCCCAGCTGCCGCCCCACCGACTCGAACCCACCGCCCTGCCGCCACTTCTGCAGCACCTCGTCGCGCGAGACCATCAGTTCTCCCCGGGGTGTGACCGTGGCTGCACGGCGAGGTCTATACCCGGCCGGCCGGCGTCGCCAACATCGGTTCCCGCCGCGCCGGGCGGCTGCCGTTTGCCCGCCAAGGCGGGAGGGTATCTGGCCGGCGTGAGCAGCGGTGCGGCGCGCCTGGCAGCCGCCACGGCGACGTGGCTGGTGACCTCGGCGCTGCTGTACATGCTCTTCACCGGGGAGTGGACCGCCATCGACTGGGTCGGGGCCGCCGCCTGCGGCGCCGCGGTGGCGGCGGCGACGGTGCCGATGACCCGGATGGGCCTGTTCGACCTGCGGGTCGACCCCCGGTGGCTGACCGCGTTGCCGGGCACCCTGGTGCGGGTCTTCGCGGACTTCGCCATCGTCACGGTCTTTCTGGCCAGGTCGGTGGCCCGCCGGGAGAGGGGCCACGGATCGTTCGTGGCCCGGGGTGACTTCGACAGCGGCGGCCCCGACGCGGCGGGCACCACCTGGCGGGCGTTCGTGGCGGTGACCTCGACCGTCTCACCCAACTCCTACGTGGTCGACATCGACCCGGACCACCGCACCCGGCTGTCGCACGACCTGGTACCGGACCGCCGATCGGAGCAGCCGGCGTGATGCTCACGGCGTGGCTGCTGAGCGGCACCGTCCTGCTCGCCGGGGTGGCTCTCTGCGGGATGGCCGCCTGGCGGCGCCCGACCTTCGAGGCGCTGGTGGCCATCGAGCTGGCCGGGACCCTCACCACCGTCACCCTGGTGTGCCTGACCGTCGGGTTCCAACGGTCGAGCTACGGCAACGTCGCGATCATCGCCGCCGTGCTCAACTGGGTGGGCAGCCTGGTCTACGTGCGGTTCCTGGACCGGAGCCGGGCGTGACCCACGACGTGGTGGTGGCCCTCCTGGTGGCCGGCTGCGCTTGCCAGGCCGTGTGCGTGGCCGGCACGCTGTGGATGCGCAGCGGCTTCGACCAGCTGCACTTCTCGGGAGCGGCGTCGACCGTGGGACTCGTGTTCTTCGCGGTGGCCGTGGGGCTGCAGGGCTTCAGCTCGGTGTCGGGGACCATCGACTGCATCGTGGCCCTGGGCCTCACCTTCCTGCTCGGCCCGGTGATGGTGACCGCCACCGCCCGGGCCGGCCGGCGCATGCGTTACGACACCCTCGAGCCGCTGGCCCGGGAGTTCGAGCAACAGCCATGAACGCGCTCGAGATCGTCGCGTTCAGCGCCGTCATGGTCCTCGGGGTGCTGGTGGTGCTGTGCCGGGAGCCGGTCCGTCAGTCCCTGGTCAACGGGATATTCGGGATGGCCCTGGTCGTGCTGTTCATGGTGCTGCAGGCTCCCGACGTAGCCCTGAGCGAGATCGTGGTGTCCACGGTGGCGTTCCCGCTGATCCTGCTGGCCACCATCGCCCGCACCCGGGACCGGCAGAGACCGTGACCGCCGGGGCTCCTGGCACCGCGGTCCCGATCCGCCGCCGCGACGACCACCGGGCAGGACCGGACGACCGGCCCCGGCAGAGCACCGGCGGCAGGCAACTACGGGTGGCGGTATTCGGGGCGGCGGCGGTGGTCCTGGGAGGGTTCCTGCTCTGGGCCCTCACCGGGCTGCCGTCCTTCGGCGACTTCCACGGCGAGTACGGCCGGCTCCTCAACCGGGTCGGAGTGGCCCAGCGCCGCGCCAGCAACGTGGTCGGGGCCATCGTGTTCGACTACCGGGGCTTCGACACCCTGGGCGAGGAGTTCATCCTGTTCTCCTCGGTCATGGGGGTGGCGTTCATCCTGCGGGGCAGCCTGCGCATCAAGGACCAGTCACCTCTCGACCCGGGCGGCAACGACTCCCTGCGCGTGGTCGGCACCCTGGGCGCACCGGTGGTGCTGCTGCTGGGCCTGTGGCTGGCCGCCTACGGCTACGTCACGCCCGGCGGAGGGTTCCAGGGCGGGGTGGCGGTGGCTTCGGCCGGGGCGCTGCTGTGGGTGTCGACGACCTACCGGGACTACCACCGGCTGACGCCGCCCCGCCTCTTCGACGCCATCGAGGGCTTCGGCGCCTCCGCCTACGTGCTCATCGGCCTGGTCGGACTGGGCCTCTCCGGCGCCTACCTGGCCAACTTCCTGCCTCTCGGCACGCCCGGCACATTGGCCTCCGCCGGGAGCATCGGGTTGCTCAACTGGGCCGCCGCGCTGGAGGTGGGGGCGGCCAACTTCCTGCTGTTCCGGGAGTTCTTCCAGGAGTACATCCAGACCTTCCCCGGCGTGGAGCAGGAGTAGGCGATGTCCTTCTATCCGTTCGTGGTGGCCGCGGTCCTCTTCATCGCCG
>JAKAXG010000481.1 GCA_021827225.1 Actinomycetes bacterium
GCGGCGGGAGCCGGCCGTCGCGGTAGAGGTCCAGCTCCGGGTCCCGCGCGACGGGGTCGTGCTCGTCCACCACCGACGGGTCCAGCCAGCCGGTCAGCACGTCGGGCCGGCCGGGATGGGCGGCCAGGCTGACGTACAGGTCGCCTGGCGGCAGGTCCGCCACCCCGGCCAGCAGCGGGGGCCCGAAACCCTGGGTCACCACGCCGTCGCGGCACTGGGCGTTGTAGGCGGCCATCAGGGATCCTCCGCCCGAGTTGCCGAGCAGCACCACCACCTCCACCCCGTGGCGGCGCAGCCACCCCACTCCCAGCCCGATGTCGACCAGCGCCCGGTCGAGCAGGAAGTACTGGTCGGCGCCGCGGAAGCGGGTGTTCCACCCCAGGAACCCGAACCCGCGCTCCGCCAGGTAGGTCGACAGGTAGTGCTCGGAGAAGTCCACGCTGTAGTGGGTGGCGATGAACGCCACCCGCGGCCGGGTGGCCGCCGGCCGGGTGTAGAAACCCTGGCAGGGGTGGCCTCCGGCCCCCGCCCGGGGGGCGCCGGGTGCCTCCAGCAGCACGAGGTCGCGCTCGACTCGCGCCGGCAGGCGGTACGCCGGTTCGGCGTCACCGGTCATCGGAAATCCCCCGTGCTGGCTTCACTCCGGTCCCCCGAGTCTCACCGCAGCCGGCGGGTCGCCAGCGTCGGACAGACTCTAGGGAACCCCGCCGCCCGGCACAATCGTCACCGCCTGGGCCGGTTCAGGCCCCCACGGTCGTCTCGGGAGCCGGCGAGGGGGTGGGGTACAGCGACGATCGCAGGCCGCACGCCCGCTTCAGCACCAGCGACACCGGGCAGGCCCCCAGACCGACGTAGAGCCACTGGTTGACCCCGACGAAGCCGGTGAGCAGCAGGAACCACGGTGAAACCGCGGCGGCCAGCACGGCCGACACCAGGGTGACGGACCCGGCCATGGCGAACAGCACCCGCTCCAGCGGCCAGCGGGTCGACGGGGCGCACCGGGGGCGGCTCATCGAAGCTCGCCTTCCATCTGCAGCAGCGCGTCGATCTGGGCCACCTGGCGGCGCAGACTGCCGCACACCTGCTCGCACAGATCGAAAAGGCTGTCGTCGGCGATCGAGTAGTAGGCCCGCGTCCCCACCTTGGCCCGCCGCACCATGCCCGCCTCCTGCAGCACTGACAGGTGCTTGGACACGTTCTGCTGCGAGGCCCCGCTGCCCGCCTGAAGCTCCGAGGCCGTCGCCGGCCCGTCGCGTAGTAGATCCAGGAGCCGGATCCTGGTCGGTTCGCTCAGCACGCGGAACCGCTGGCATATCAGGTCCACCAGGGCGTCGGGGAGGGGGGACGGCAGGGCCATGGAGGCCACGCTACCACAACTCCACAACTGTAAAGTTGTGAGAGTTGTATTGCCGGGTCGGCTGGGGCCGGCGGACGGCTCAGTCCCCGGCGGTCCAGAGGGTGAACATCACCGGTTCGTCGATCCAGCTGAACCGGACGTGAAGGGCCAGCTCCAGGTGGGCCGGTAGCTCGAAGTCGGCTCCGTCGTGAACGGCGGGCAGGGACAGCACCGTGGGGCTCGGCAGGAGACCCTTGATGTTGCCGCCGACCACGATTATCAGTTCCCCCACCGCGTCGTAGACCTCGGCGGCGGTCAGGTCCTGGTCGTCCATCTCGAACATGACGGCGGCGGCCCTGCGCCTGGCGGCCACGGAGCAGGTCAGGCAGGCCGTCCCGTTCCACTCGCCGGAGATGTCGACCGTGGCCGCCAGCGCCCCCTCGCCGGATGCCGGCCCCGACGGCTCTTCTCCGCCACCGAGCGGCCGGAGAAGGCCGTCCTCGTCGGCCAGCAGGGCCGTCCAGGTGTCGCGTGCGAGCTCGGTCATGGCTTCCACGCTGAGGGCGCTGGTCATTGCCGTATCTCCTGTGCCATGGGGGGGATGAGGTCTCGGGGTTGGACGATCCCGGGAGAGGCCGAGGTGGTGCCGGTCACGGGACCACGAAACCGAGGCGGCCCGACGGGTAGCCGTCTACGTCGATGCGGACCGTCGAGCGCCACGACCCGCCGTCGAGGTCGAAGGACCGCTGCCCTTCGGTGAGCACGTCGACCTGCTCGAGAACGCACCGCCTGCCGTCCGCCGGTACCAGCTTCGCCATCACGTTGGCGACCTCGAAGAAGTTCGACTCCATCACACCGCTGAACGCATGGGACCTGGCCCACTCGGTCGCCTCGGCGGCGGGGATGCGCGAAAGGGCGCACGCCAGGGACGCGGCGAGCGCCATGTCCACCACGCAGTAGGCGCTGGCGGGGCCGCCGTCCACGCTGTACTTCGCGTAGGCCCGGGCCGAGTCCCGCTCCGGGGGGGCCGCCTCCCGGGCGGTCACCTCGCGGCCGAGCAGACCGGTTAGTACACCGCTCAGCGTCGAGTCCGACCCGCCGGCGACAGCGGCGGTCCCGCCGCCCCCGGCGTTCAGGACCGGGCTGATCTGCTCCTCGAGATCGTCGGAGGTGAAGGGCTTGGTGATCACGAACGCGGCGCCGACCTCGAAGGCCCGGGCCCGCACGTCGGCGCCGGACTCCGACGTCACGAAACCGAAGGCCACCGGGTTGCCGCTGGCCCGGAGGGAGCCGAGCAGCTCGATGCCGTTCATGACCGGCATGTTGAAGTCCGAGAGGACCAGGTCGACCCCGCCGCCGTTGATCGTCTCCAGGGCCGCCGCCCCGTTGTCCGCCTCGACGACGTCGTCGTAACCGGCCTTGCGAAGCTCGCGTCGGACGATCATCCGCATCGCCCTGCTGTCGTCTACCACCAGAATGGCCACCGAATATCCCTCTCTACGCGCCAGCGGGAGAGCCGCACGCCGCCGCTCCGATTCTCGGAAGCCCGCCATCCGGCCTTGAGAGGGCGACCCCGCCGCAAGGCGGGACCGGAAGTCCCTTCAGGTGCACCGGCATCGATCCGAAGACCTGCACGTCCTGACAAAGGGCGGCCGGCGGGTCCGACCGGGCTGATCACCCATGTCGAGTTCTCGACGGTTGAGCCAGCCGGGCGGCGGACGGTGGGACAGCAGCGGAACGAGCATGGGGACTGGTACATGGACATAGCGTTGGCGCCGGGTACGCCCCGTCTGCACCGCCCGGTTGGAGGCCGGCTCCGATGGACGAGGTAGTCGAGGAGTTCCTGGTCGAGAGCTACGAGAACCTCGACCGGATAGACGCCGATCTGTTGGCGCTCGAGGGCGAGCCGGGCCGGCCCGACCTGCTGGCGAGCGTCTTCCGGGGCATCCACACCATCAAAGGCACGTGCGGATTCCTCGGCTACACACGGCTCGAACAGGTGGCCCACGCCGGCGAGAGCCTCCTGAGCCGGCTCCGGGACGGCGCCCTGGCGCTGACGCCGGATCTGACCTCCGGGCTCCTGCAGATGGTCGACGCGGTCAGGCTGATGCTCGCCAGCGTGGAGGCCAACGGCACCGACGGCGACGGCGACTGGAGCGACCTGCTGGAGAGGCTCGAGCAGCTGCAAGCGACGTCCCCGCCGGCCCCGCCGGCCCCGCCGGCCCCCGAGCCCGAGCCCGAGCCGCCCGCGCCGCTCACCGACCCCGGGTCGGGTGCAGCCGAGGACCGGCTGGGGGACATCCTGGTCGGCCGGCTGGGCGTCACTCCCGACGCCGTCGAGCTGGCCGGGATGGCCCAGCGGCTGGGCGACGACCGCCGGATCGGCGAGCTTCTCGTGGAGACCGGCGCCGCGTCGGAGGACCAGGTCGACGAGGCGCTGCGCATGCAGCGGGAGCAGCGGTCGTCGGTGGCGGACAGCAGCATCCGGGTAGACGTCAGCCTGCTGGACGATCTGATGAACCTGGTGAGCGAGCTGGTGCTCGCCCGCAACCAGATCCTGCAGGACGCTTCCGGGCGCGATTCGCACGCCGCCGGCACGTTCCAGCGGCTCAACCTGATAACCACCGAGCTGCAGGAGGCGGTCATGCGCACCCGCATGCAGCCCATCGGCACCGTCTGGAGCAAGTTCCCCCGGGTGGTCAGGGACCTGTCGGTGACCTGCGGGAAGCAGGTCCGGGTGGAGATGGAGGGGGAACAGACCGAGCTGGACAAGTCGATAGTCGAGGCCATACGGGACCCGCTCACCCACATCATCCGCAACTCCGTGGACCATGGAGTCGAGCCTCCCGACGTGCGGGCCGCCGCCGGCAAGCCGGCGGAGGGCCGGCTCTGGCTGCGGGCGTTCCACGAGAGCGGCCAGGTCAACATCGAGATAGCCTATGACGGCGCCGGTGTCGACGTCGATCGGGTGCGCGCCAAGGCCGTGGAGAGAGGCCTGGTCAGCGAGGCCCACAGCCGCCAGCTCTCCGAACGCGAGA
>JAKAXG010000482.1 GCA_021827225.1 Actinomycetes bacterium
GGCGCGCACGACTGGGACGTGCTGGTGGTTGGCCCGGAGGACGCGTAGGGCGGCGTCGCTCTGGTCGAGGGCCACACCCTCGCCGGGCAGGTCGGCGGTGAAGGTGCCGGGTCCGGCGCCCAGCTCGACGAAACGGCCCGGCGGCAGGGAGTGGAGAAGGCGTTGCAGCTCCCGGGCCTCGGCTTCGATGCCGGCCGCGGTGGCCGGCACACCCAGGCCGGTCCAGTACTCGACGGCGTGGCCGATACCCCGGACGCCCTGGGCGGCCCGGCGGTCGTAGTACTCCCAGAACGACGCCCGCCAGCCGGTGGCCATCCGGCCAGCTTGCCCCAGGCGTTGGGCGGCTGGGGCGAATTTCTTCGGGGTCGGGTGTTGCGTTCCGGGCCTCTGGTGTCCGGGAGGAGAGGTGAGAAACCGCCTACCGAAGGGAGCCTCTCATGCCCGTAGCCACCGTCGACCGGCTACTCGGACTGCTGGTGCTCAACGCCATCGCCGGGATCGTCGTGTTCGTGGCCGTGGTCCGTATCGTGTCCACGCCCGCCGGGCTGTGGGCCCACGGCCGCCTGTCCAAGGCGGCATGGATCATCGCCACCATCTGGTTCATCCCCACCGCCGGCGGCCTGGCCTTCCCGGTCGCGGCGGCCATCGCAATATGGCACACCGGGCGGCTGACCAAACAGGGTTCCCCGGCGCCGCGGCCGGACCCGCTTCCCTTCGCCGACGGCACCGAGGAGACCGGTGTGACTGAGACCGGCACGGCGCCGGCCCGGGCCGCCGACGAGGCCGCCGGGAGCGAGTCGTGACCGCGGCCCGGGACGTGGACCGGGTCGTGGTCGTCCACGGACGCACCGACGAACGCACCGAGGAAGCCCTGCTGGCCGTCGGGCTCGAGGTGGCGGCCGAGGTGGGCGACACGACGGTGTGGGTGCGGCGCCGCGCCAGTTCCGTCGGCGCGGCCGGGCAGGAGCCGGCGACGCCGCCGGCCTCGACCGGGGCGGTGGCCGAGGGGGCGTCCCGGCTGCTGCTCACCGTGGCCGAGGCGGCGGCCGTGCTCGGCGTCGGCCGCACCACCGCCTACGGGCTGATCGCCAGCGGCCAGCTCGAGGTCGTCCACATCGGCCGGGTGGCCCGGGTGCCCATCACCGCCGTCGGTGAGCTGGTTGACCGGCTGCGCCGACCGGTATCGCGGTCACAGGGTCGGGGTACTCTGGCCTCGCTCGGCCCCGCCGACGCCTCGCAGCCTTGCGCTGCCGTCGATTCGCAGCCCTCCGCTGCCGTTCGATCCGCAGCCAGCTGACCAGCGAGGTGATCCTTTGAGCGTCCACCGCCGAGCCGTCCGGGACGGGGTCGTCTACGACGTGCGTCTGCGCGACGTGGACGGCCGGGCCTACAAGCGGACCTTCCGGACCCGCAAAGAAGCCGACACCTTCGAGGCCCAGCAGAAGGCGGAACGCAGCACCGGCAACTGGATCGACCCGAGGGCCGGCCAGGTGAGCCTGCGGGACTACTCGACCCGCTGGCTCGCCGACCGGCCCACCCTCCGGCCCCGGACCCGGGAGCTGTACGAAGGGGAGCTGCGGCTGCACATCCTCCCCGCCCTCGGCGACGTCAACCTGTCCGACCTCACTCCCGAACGGATCCGGCGCTGGCACGCCGACCTGATCCGGGCCGGCCATCCCGGGCCGCCCACGGTGGCCAAGTGCTACCGGCTGCTGCGCACCATCCTGAACACCGCCCTCGACGACGGGCTCATCGCCAAGAACCCGTGCCGAATCAAGCAGGCCGGCATCGAGCGGTCACCGGAGCGGCCGGTCGCCACCATCGAACAGGTCCTCGACCTCTGCGAAGCCATGGGAGGCAAGTACCTGGCGCTGGTGCTGCTCGCCACCTTCGCCGGGCTGCGGGTGGGCGAGATCCTCGGGCTGACCCGGGCCAGCCTCAACCTCGACGCCGGCACCGTCACGGTCACCCGGCAGCTGCAGGAGCTGGCCGGCGGCCAGTTCCACACGGCCCCACCCAAGACCGACGCCGGCCGGCGCACCATCGCCCTGCCGGCCTTCGTCGTCCCGCCGCTGCGGCAGCACGTCGAGGCCTACGCCGGGCCGGGACCGGACGGGCTGCTGTTCCTCGGGGAGGAAGGAGGGCCGCTGCGCCGGGCGGTGCTGTGGCGGCACTGGCAGGCGGCCATCGCCCAGGTGGGGATGAAGGATTTCCACCTACACGACCTGCGCCACACCGGGAACACCCTGGCGGCCGCCACCGGGGCCAGCACCAAGGAGCTCATGGCCCGGATGGGTCACGCCAGCGCCGAAGCGGCGCTGCGCTACCAGCACGCCACCGCCCGGCGGGACGCGGCCATCGCCGACGCGCTCGACCGGATGGTGGGCGGTCGTACACCTGGCGGCAGTGATGCCGACGGGGGCGGCGCCTCGGGCACGGGAGGTTGAACTACGCCGGATCGCCTGGTCGGTCGAGGTTCCAGGGCTGGCGCGTACCTTTCGCCGCCGTGAGCGTGACTTCGTCGTCAGGATCGGCGGTCACCTATCCGGGCGACCGGGAATCTGGCAGGATCTTCCTGCTTGCAGCTGTATGTGGACTGGAGGGGCGATGACGGGGGCGGTCAGTACCGGAGGGGCTGATTACACGGCGCTGGCGTCGTATCGGCGCTGCGAGGACAGGATCGTCTCCGCCTGGCCCGGCTTCGCCGTCCAGCGGTCGCAACGGCTGCGTCAGGGACTGTTCGACTCCCCGGTGGAGAAGATCGCCGAGAACATCCTCGAGGACCTCTTCACCCAGGTATTGGACTGGGACCTGGCGGACGTCAACCTCCAGGTGGGCAGAGCCGACATCGTGCTCTCGGAGCTCGGGGTCAAGCGTCTCGTGCTGGAGGTGAAGCGGCCGGGATCACTGGCCTGGCATCGCCGATCAGTGGAGGCCGCCCTCGACCAGGCCTGCCGCTACGCGTCCCAACAGAAGGTGACCGCCGTCGCCGTCAGCGACGGTCGCATGCTCTACGCCGCCGACCTAGTAAACGGCGTCCTACGAGACCGGATATTCGCCTCCCTCGATCAGACAGACCCGCCGCTCGACCTGTGGTGGATCTCGGTGCACGGCATCTACCGTGCCTGCCCGGAGGCCACCACGCCGCTACCCGCCGCCGCTCCGCAGGCCGGCAACGGCGCCGACCCAGACCGAGAGCCCGGCGAGCTGCTGCACCACAAGTACCGCCTGCCGGCCCGCTGCTTCGCCTACGTACCGGCAGCGGACAAACCGGAATCGTGGAAGCTGCCCTACCTGCTCTCCGGTGGCGATCCGGATCTGAAGCGGCTGCCCAAGGCCATCCAATCGATCCTGAGCAACTACCGGGGTGCGAAGGTGACCATCCCCCGCGAGGCCGTGGCCGATGTGCTCGTCCGCCTGGGGAAGACGGCCGCGGCGCTGGGCAAGATGCCCTGCCAGTGCAACCCGGCCGCCGAGGCCTACAGCGAAGCGCACCACGCCCTCGACCAACTCGGTCGACTGGCCGATGTCGGCTGCTGCTGAATGGAGCTCCGAGAAGGCCAGCGGGTGTTACGGCTTCCGGTGCTGAAGTACGGCGGGGCCGCGCCTCCAACGGCGGTTGCGGTCAGCCCTTGACGTATCGGGCCCGGTTGGTCTGTCTCTCCCACCCGGCGGCCTGCCAGAATCCGAGCGCCGCCGGGCTCGTATCGACCACGATCGCTTGTAGCCGGACGGCGCCGACAGAGCGCAGACGCTGCTCAGCGGCCGCGAGAAGCGAGGCGGCAACGCCCTGCCGGCGATGGGCGGGAGCGACGGCGAGCCGGTAGATGGAGCCCCGCCACCCGTCCCAGGCGGCGATGACTGACCCGACGACGCACCCGGCTCCTTCTGCGATGAGCAACGCCGCAGGATCACGGTCGAAAAGTCCGATGAGACCCTCGAGGTGGTCGGTGTGCGTGGACTCGGCTTCCGCTCGTTGCCACAGATCCAGCACGGCCTCCAGATCACGGACGGTCGCCGGCCTGATATGAACGGAGAGGGCAGATGGCGGAGTTGGTTCCCGGGCTGGCGGAGGCGTGCTGAGAGCATCTGTCAGGACCGAGAACACGGCGTCGAGCTGCCTGCGGCGCCGCGAGTTCGGCTCATGGTTGGATTCGGCCGCGAGGGTGTCGAGCAGGTCGTCGAAGAGTTCGGAATCGCCGTCCATCTCGACGCCCTCGCTGGTCAAACGACCGTCGTAGACGAGTCGCTCGACCTCGGCATCGACGAAGAGCATGGACCGCAGCAGGTCGGCCGCCTCATCGGATACGACGACCCTGGTCGACTCCGAGTCGGAGACTGCGGTCGTCGAGCTGAGATCAGATCG
>JAKAXG010000483.1 GCA_021827225.1 Actinomycetes bacterium
CCAAGCTGGCCGAGTTGATCGAGGACCGGACCCTCGACCTGCAGAACCGCAAGGACGCCACCAGCCGGCAGGCCGGTGTCCGCTTCGCCCGCCGCTTCGTGCTGCTGGTCCCGCTGGGCATGGCTCTCGCCGGTCTCACCATCGGCACCGGCCGCCACGCCTACGCCAGCCCCGGCGGCCAGATCGCCGTGGCCGTGGGGCTACTGGCGGTTGCCGGCTGCTGGGCGTGGGCCGGGCGCCTCATGCGCCTGCCCGGGCCGCCGAGGGTGTTCCGGTGAGCCGCCTCGTGCTCGCCGCCGGCCTCCTGGTCTGGGCCGGGGCCACGCTGCTGCTCTCGTCGTGGCGGCGCTTCTCCCGCCCCAGCCTGGCCGACCGGTTGCGGCCGTTCTCGCCCGGAGGGGGCGGCCCGGTCGGCGGGTCCGGCGGGTCGATCCAGTCGGTGGGCGACGTCCTCGGTCCCCTGGCCAGGGACGCCGGTGACCGGCTGGCCGCGCTGTTCGGCATCCAGGAGAAGGCCGAGAAGCGGCTACGGCGCATCCACTCACCGCTCGGCTCGGCGGCGTACAGGGTCCGGCAGCTGGGGTGGAGCGCCGCCGCCCTGGTCGCCGGCGCCGCCATCGCGACGGCGGCGGCGACGCCGGTCCCGCTGTCGGTGCTGCTGGTCGGCGGAGGGCCGCTGCTGGTGTTCCTGGTGGTGGAGCAGGGGCTGGCCCGGGCGAGCGAGCGCTGGCAGCGCACGACGGAGGCCGAACTTCCGGTGGTCTCCGAGCAGCTGGCCATGCTGCTGAACGCCGGTTACTCACTGGGCTCGGCTCTCGGCCGTCTGGCCGGCCGGGGCCGGGGATGCGTGGCCACCGACCTGGCCGACGTGGTCAACCGCATCCAGCAGGGTCTCTCGGAGGACGAGGCCCTCCGCGAGTGGGCGCAGCGTTGCGGCACCCTGGCCGTCGAGCGGTTGGTCGGGGTGCTGACGGTCCACTCGACCGCCGCCGATCTCGGCCGCATGGTCTCCTCGGAGGCCCGCTCGGCGCGCCGGGACCTGCACCGGCGGACGATCGAGGTGATGGAGCGGCGGGGCGAGCAGGTGTGGGTCCCGGTCACCGTGGCCACCCTGGTGCCGGGCGCCATCCTGCTGGCGGTGCCGTTCCTGGCCGCCCTTCGGGTGTTCGCCAACGCCTGAAAGCCTATTGACAACATTGATGTAGTTTCACTAGTTTCTGTTCAGCGTGTTGGGAGCCTTCTAGTGGGGGGAGGACCGGCTGTGGGCGTGAGCAAGACCCGCTACCCAGGAGGGAAGCCGGCGGCGCAGGACCGGCGCCGGGACGAGCGAGGGGAGGGGGTGATCTCGGCGGCCATCGCCGTGCTGGTGATGGCGTTCCTCGGTGTGGCCATGTGGGTGGCCTTCGACACCACCTTCAACCACGCCGCCACCCATGTCGACAACCAGGTCAACTGCATCGGGCGGACCAGCGGCAACTGCTGATCGCCGGGACGCCGGCATGGGCCTGGTCGGCACGCTGGTCGGCTTCGCCATCTTCTTGGTGCTGCTGCTGTTCGCCACCCAGGTGATGGTGCGCATGTACGCCACGTCGGCGCTCACCTCGGCCGCCACCCGGGCGGCCCAGACGGTGGCGCAGGCACCGGTGCCGGCGCTCGAGGTGGCCGGCGCAGAGGCGGCCGCCCGGCGGCAACTGGGTTCGTTCGGCTCGTCGAGCGTCCGCTTCGTGTGGCAGGAGGTCGACGGCTATCAGGTCGTGCTCCACGTGGTGGCCCGCAGCCCGGAGTTCCTGCCCGGGCTGCCGGGCTGGAGCCGGATAGCGCGGACGGTGACCGTGCGCACGGAGCGGTTCCGTTGAGACGGGGCGACGACGGTTTCGTCGGCGGGTTCGCCGGGCTGGCGTTCGGGTTCCTGCTCTTCATCGCCGGCACCCTTCTGGTCGGCTACGCGTGGGCGGTGGTCGACACCAAGGCGGCGACGGGGGAGGCGGCCCGCCAGGCGGCCCGCACGTTCGTCGAGGCGCCGGACGTGCGGAGCGCGTATTCGGGGGCCACGCAGGCCGCCGACCAGGCCCTGGCCGGCTACGGGCGGGACCCCTCGCTGGGTCGGGTGGCGGTGACGGCGGGGACCTTTTTCCGCTGCAGCCGGGTGACCATCACGGTCTCCTACCCTGCGCCGCTGCTGGACCTGCCGTTCGTGGGGTCCCTCGGGCGGGGGCCGGCCGTGCGGAGCGACCACTCCGAGCTGGTGGACCCGTTCCGGTCCGGGCTGTCGGGGACGGCGCCGTGCGGGTGAGGGAGGATCGGGGCAGCGTCCTGGCGTTGGTGCCGGCCGGGTTCCTGGTTCTGATGGTCCTGGCCGCGCTGGCCGTCGACAGCGCCGTCGCCTACCTCGGCCAGCGCCAGCTCCACGACGCCCTGGCCGCCGCCGCCAACGACGCCGTCACCGCCGGCCTCGACGACGCCTCCTTCTACCGCCGAGGCGCGCTGGCTCTCGACCCGGCGGTCGTGGCCGGTACGGTCTGCGCCGACGTGGCCGCCCAGCACGACTCGGGGCTCCACGCCGTCACGGTGCGCATGTCCCTGGCTGGCGACTCCGTGCGCCTCAGCGGGCGGGCAGCGGTGGACGCGGTGTTCGGGCGAGCCGTTCCGGGCTTCGGCCGCCGGTCGGTGAGCGCCGTGGCGTCCGCGACGGTGGCTGACGGGCCGGCCGCCCCGGCCGTCGTGTCGTTCCCGCCGTCGGTTCCTCTTCAGTGCGGGTAAAAGGGGGCGGATCCCCCGGCTGCCTGCATCACCGCCACCAACCCGTCGGCGGCTGCGGCCAGGTCGTCGCGGGCGGCGGCCTGTTCAACGGGCGTCGCCGCCCCTGCCTGAAGAACGGCGATGGCGGCGCCGGTCCGCTCCAGCGCCGCCGCCCACGCCTTGCGGGGGAGGGCCCCCGGCGGGGGCGGGGTGCGACCGGCCCCGACCAGATCGTGCCGCAACGCCCCGAGCGAAGGTGGCAGCGTGGCTGATAGGTCACGCTCGGCGGCGGAGATGTCGGCCACCAGGGCGTCGAGCGACCGCCCGTGGGCGCTGAGCCAGCGTTGGGCCTGATTGGGCGACGGCGCCGTGCCCGGCCGGAACACGGCCGCCAGCACCGCCAGGAGTACGACGGCCGCCGCCGCCTCGATCCACCACCGGCGGACAGGCCGGCGGGTGGTGGCCCGGGCGGCCCCCGCCGCGGCCGCGGTGGCCGGCGGGGGCGGCGGGGGAGCGGCGATGAAGGGCCGGCGCCCCGGCGGCGCCGGGTTCGGGGCGGCCCCGACGGGCTCCGGGGCCAGCGGACGTCCCCATGAGCCCGTAGGGATCCACGCCGTGGCCGGTGCCCGGTCCCGCTCCGCCTCGACGGCGGGATCGTCGGGCAGACCGGCCGGCCCGGCGGCGGGCCAGGCCAGGTCGTCGGCGGGGCTCAGCGGGAAGAGGGCCAGAGACCCCAGGCTAGGGTCGAGCGGGGTGGGGGGTGCGGATCCCCGGCCGTTCGATCGGCCAGAATGGCTGGCCCATGCGTCTGGTCATCGCCACCTGCCGGGTCGACTACGCCGGTCGGCTGTCCGCCCATCTGCCGTCGGCCACCCGGCTGATCATGGTCAAGGCCGACGGGTCGGTGTCGGTCCATTCCGACGGCGGTGCCTACAAGCCGCTGAACTGGATGACGCCTCCGTGCCGCCTGCAGGTCGACGAGGAGCAGTGGGTGGTCACCAACTCCAAGGGGGAGACCATCACCATCCACCTCGAGCAGGTGCACTACGACGTCGAACACGACCTGGGGGCCGATCCCGGGCTGCGCAAGGACGGGGTGGAGGCCGACCTGCAGGAGCTGCTGGCGGCCCGCCCGGAGGTGCTGGCGGCCGGGCTCAAGCTGGTGCGGAGGGAGTACCCGACCGACATCGGCCCGGTCGACCTGCTGTGCCGGGACGCCGAGGGCCGGGCGGTGGCCGTGGAGATCAAGCGGAGAGGGGAGATCGACGGGGTGGAGCAGCTGGCCCGTTATCTGGAGAGGCTGGATCTGGACGGCCGGCTGCGCCCGGTGCGGGGCATGTTCGTGGCCCAGCAGATCAAGCCCCAGGCCCAGGTGCTGGCCACCGCCCGGGGGATCGAGTGCGTCGAGGTGGACTACGACGAGCTGAGGGGCATGGCCCCGGACCGCCTGACCCTGTTCTGAGCCTGCTACGAGCCGGGGCCGGCCGCGGCTCCGCCCCGCCCGGTGGGTCCCCGGAGCCGGCGGGCGGCGCCGCTACTGCGCCCCGCTCCCGTACTCGGCGTCGGACCAGGAGCCCAGCGAACCCGGCGCCACCCTCTCGGCGGTGACGGCGGGCGGC
>JAKAXG010000484.1 GCA_021827225.1 Actinomycetes bacterium
CCCGGCCCTCACCGCCACCGGCCTGGCCATCTGGGGCTGGATCCTGCGGGTGGTCGTCTTCGCCGCCTACATGATCCTGCCGGTGGTGATCAACTCGGTCACCCCGCTGGTCAACTACGGCACGGGCGTCCAGACGGCGGCCAAGCAGTACGCCGTGCAGCTGGCCGACGCCCAGCGGCTGCAGCCGGAGCTGGCGGTCATCCAGGCCCATCCGGCGCTGTTCACCCAGCTGGCCGCCCACCCCACCGCGGCGCTGATCGGCCAGGCGGAGAAGGTGGCGGGACCGAAGGTGTTCGGCCAGATCGTGGCCAACCAGAAGGCCATCGCCGGCGTGATCGCCGCCGCCTCGGCCCCCGGTGACGCCGCGCTCTACGGGACGCAGAACGGCAAGGCCGTCAACGGCTTCAACTACGCAGTGGCCCACGGGGTCAAGGTGGAGAAGGCCGCCGCCGCCACGCCGGGCCAGTGGAAGGACTGGTACTGGATCTGCTTCGGCGGGATGATCTTCTTCCTCTGCACCGTCCCGCTGATGCGGGGCCGCTGGTCGCCCAAGGCGGCCCGGGCCGACGAGGAGGCCCACGAGGCCATGGTCCAGGCCGAGCTGGCCAAGCTCTCGGCCTAGCACCCACCGACGCGAAAGGGCCGGTCACCGCTTCGGCGGGACCGGCCCTTTCCTTTTTCCCCTCCCTCCCCTACGCCGTCAGCCGACCGGGGGCAGGAAGGGCGGGATCGAGGCGTCCCGGCCGCCCAGGAGCCGGTCCCGCAGGCTCTCGATCCGGTCGGGGGACCAGCTGCGGCCCTCCGAGTCGATCTGGGTGACCGGGTGGAAGCCCTGCACCAGCTGGATGCGGGACCCGCTCACCGCGAACACCTGGCCGTTGACGTCGCGTGAGAGGTCCGAGCACAACCACACGACCAGCGGGGCGATGGCCGCCGGTGACATCGGGTCGTACTCGCCTTCCGGCGGGGGCTCGTGCTGGACGACCGTGCCGAGCAGACGGGTGGCGGCCACCGGGGCGATGGTGTTGGCCCGGACGCCGATGCGCTCGAGGTCGCGGGCCAGCACCACCGACAGCGACGCCAGACCGGCCTTGGCCGCGGCGTAGTTGGCCTGCCCCGAGTTCCCGTAGAGCCCCGACTCGGAAGCGGTGTTGACGATGGCCCCGTCCACCCGCTGCCCGGTCGCCTTGTAGCGCTCCCGCCAGTAGGCGGCGGCGTGGCGGGCCGGGGCGAAACTGCCCTTCAGGACCACCCTGACGACGAGGTCCCACTCCTCCTCGGTCATGTTGAAAGCCATGCGGTCCCGCAGGATCCCGGCGTTGTTGACCAGGATGTCCAGGCGGCCGAACGTCTCGACGGTCCGGGTGACCAGATCCTCGGCTGCGGCCCAGTCCGACACATCGGCCCCGTTGACCTCGGCCCGCCCGCCGGCGGCCCTGATCTCCTCCACCACCTCCTGCGCGGGGGTCAGGTCGGCGCCCTCGCCCCGGCCGTCACCGCCCAGATCGTTGACCATCACTTCTGCGCCCTCACGGGCGAGGAGCAGGGCGTGCTCCCGGCCGATGCCCCGGCCGGCCCCGGTGACGATGGCGACCTTTCCCTCCAGAAGCCCCATCGGTGCCACTCCCCTTTCGGATACGGGCCCGGCTGGGATCCCCCACAGCGACGGCGCCGGCCCCGGAGGGCAGATGGTGTCCGACCGCCTCCGGCCGTGTCAAAAGGGGGTCCTCATTCGCGACCGGACCCGCCCCGGGCCTGGCCGCGTGACCCGACTAGTCTCTGCGGAAACCTCCTGCCGGGCGGCACTTCGAGGGAGCCAGCGTGGATTTCGATCTGCAGATCAGCCAGTCGGGCGGGCGGACCGTCCTGACCGTCGGGGGCGACCTCGACGTGCTGAGCGCGCCCCAACTGCGGGACCGGCTGATGGCCCTCACCGAGCGGGGACCGGAGCAGATCGTGGTGGACCTGCGACCGACCGACTTCGTCGACTCCTCCGGCCTCAGCGCGCTGGTCACCGGGCTCAAGCGGGCCCGGGCCCGCGGCGGGGACCTGGTCCTGGTCTGCCCCCCGGGCAACATCCGCCGGCTGCTCGAGATCGCCGCCCTCGACCAGGTCCTGGCCCTCCACGACGACCTCGACGACCTGACCGGACCGGCCCCCGGTGCCTGAGAGACGCGGCCCCGGGAGCCCCGCCCCCGGGCCGGGGCTCCCGGGGGCGGCCCCTTGGCCCGGCCGGTGCGCTAGACATACCGTGATGTCCATTCCGTCCCGGTACAGGGCACGCAGACGGAGCACGGGCAGAGCTTGACCCGGATCAAAGGTAGACGGCTGGGGCTGCGGCCGGTAACCATGGCGATCGGCCTGGTCATCCTGGCCGGGACCATCCTCCTGGCCGCCCTGGCCCAGGTGGTCAACCACGGGAGCAACCAGCGGTTGGTACGCCTCCAGGTGCGCCAGGCGGCAACGGTCCTGACGGCGGCCCTGCCGGAGATCCAGACCGAGATGGACGACGGCCTGCACGTGGCCGAGGCCACCGGATCGCCGGCCACCTTCAAGCGGTTCATGGTCAACCCCGGCGCGCCCCGCCACTTCATCTCCATCTCCCTGTGGCGCCGGACCGGCTCGAAGGTCACGATGGAGGCCCTGATCGGCTCGCCCCCGAACCTGGTGGCAGACGGCCGCGCCGAATCGTTCCTGGGCTCCGCCGGCCCGTCGCCGCAGCTGCACATCACCGGCCTGCTCCCCGGCCCGCAGGGTCCCCGCATCGGCTACGCCGACGCCGGGAGCAGCGGCCCCGGGCTGATCGTCTACGCCGAGAGCGCGGTGCCGGCGGCCCGCCACCTGGTCGTGCCCCAGGGCTCGGCCTTCAAGGACCTCAACTTCGCGCTGTACCTGGGCCCGGCGGCGCGCCGCTCGCAGCTCATCGAGTCCTCGGTGCCGGCGCCGATCCACGGCCTGCAGGCTTCGGCCACCCTGCCGTTCGGCAACACCACCATCACCCTGGTCGGCACGCCCCGGACGGACCTGGCCGGGGGGCTGTCACAGGCCCTGCCGTGGATCGTGCTGGCCGCCGGTGCGGTCTTCGCCGCCGGATCCATGGCCCTCGGCGAGTACGTGCAGCGGCGCCGGGACCACGCCGAGAAGCTGGCCGCGGAGAACGAGCGGCTCTACCTGGAGCAACGCCGGATCGCAGCGGAGGTCCAGCACGCCCTGCTGCCGGCCCTGCCGGAGGTGGACGGCCTGGAGATCGGCGCCCGCTACATCGCCGGCACCGCCGGCCTCGACGTGGGGGGCGACTGGTACGACGTGATCCAGACCGACCCCCGGACCTGCACGTTCGTGGTCGGCGACGTCTGCGGCCACGGCCTGCGGGCCGCCGCGGCCATGGCCGCGCTGCGCTTCGCCACCCGGGCCTACGCCGCCGACGCCAGCCGACCGGCCCACCTGCTCGAGAAGCTGGGCCGGCTGCAGGAACTCGACGACGACACCTTCGCCACCGTCCTGGTGGGATGCATCGACCTGGAGGCCGGGACCATGACCGTGGCCAGCGCCGGCCACCCGCCCCCCCTCCTGATCGCCGACGGGGCGGCCTGCTACCTGCCGATCCAGCCGAGCGCCCCGATCGGGGTGGAGCAGCCGACGCCCGTACCGGTCACGGTGGCCCTCCCCCCGGGAGCGGTGGTCGTGGCCTACACCGACGGTCTGGTGGAGCGGCCGGGCGAGTCCATCGACGACGGCCTGGATCGGCTGAGACTCGCCGGCGTGACCCCCGACGCCCCGGTGGAGGCGGTCCTGGAGCGGCTGGTCGAGGCCCTGCTGCCGGCCGCCGCCCGCGACGACACCGCCCTGCTGGTCCTGCGCCGCCGGGACTGACGGCCCACGGGGCCGGGGGGCCGGGACGGCCCGGGTGGTCCGGTCCGGCCGCGTCCGGGCGGCGCCGCCGGGTGGCGTCCGGCTACTCGGCCGGGTCGGCCAGGCTCAGCTCCTCGGCGTTGTGGATGGTGGGCCGGGGATCGGGATCGCTGCCCCTCACGGCCAGGATCTCGGCGGTGGCGGCCAACTCGGCCTGCAGCTCGGCGATCTCCTTCTCCAGGCGCCGGGCGTCGTCCCACCGGCCCTGCACCCTGGCCCGCTGCCGCTGCTCCTGCAGCTCCTCCAGCTGCAACTCCAGCCCCATGGCGTGATCTGCCGGTCGGAACCCTTCGCCCATAGCGGATATGTACCCACCAGGGGCGGACGTCCAACAGGCCCGGCCCGTCGCCCGAGGCGGCCCCCGCAACCGGGCCGGACGGGCCGGACGGGGCAACGGGTCGGACGGGGCAACGGGCC
>JAKAXG010000485.1 GCA_021827225.1 Actinomycetes bacterium
CCGGGTCCCCGACGCCAGGTCGGCGGTCACCTCCCGGAAGAGGCTCACCGAGAGGGCGTCGAGGGTGCCGACCGGCCGGCAGATCACACATCCGCCGACGGAGATCCGGTGCACCCTCAGCGTGGGTTCCGTCGCCTGGTTCCCCAGGCCCGACGGTGCCGCCGTGGCAGGGGCCGGAACAGTCCTAGCTGTCATGTTCTAGAAGATTCCGTGCTGGCTCGACGGACAGATGTCGGCTGGATGCCGATCTGGTGACGGACGCGAGGGGACTGCCCGCGACCGTCCGGGTTCCCCGCATCCCGGAACGGGTGGCCCGTAGCGGGTCCTCAACCGACCGGCTCCCGATGACCAGCCTGCGCCCCTCAGCTCCGTCCCATCAGCTCCACCCGGGTTCCGTCGGGGTCGGCCAGGAACACCAGGTCGATGCCGGGGCGCTGCCGGGTGAGCGGCAGCAGCTCACCGCCCAACCCGACCAGCCGACGGGCGGCCATGTCCACGTCGCCGACCACGAACGACAGGTGGGTGAGACCGAGTTGGTTGCGCCTGCTGGCCGGTGCACCGACGGGATCCGGGGTCCGCCACTCGATCAGCTCGATCTTCAGCCCGCCGTGGGTGATCATCTGCGACAGGATCACGGCCGGTCCCGTCACCTCCAGGGCTTCGGCCAGTCCGGGCAGCTGCGACCCGTCCAGCTCGTAGCGCTCGGCCGGCCGGCAGCCGAGCCCGTCACAGTAGAAGCGCATGGAGCGCTCGACACTGGACACGCACAGCCCCACATGGGACCAGCTGAACGGCACAACCGGGGTCACAGGCCCGACAATACCGATCGTCGCCGTTCCGCCGGCCGGTCAGCGCTCCGAGAAGGCAGGGTCCTCGCCGGCGGGGCCGCCATCCCAGGCGTAGACATCGGCAAAGGTGGCGAGGATGCGATCGAGCGGGAGGTCCTGGTAAACGCCGCGCGGCGATACGTACTCCATGTAGCGGCGACCGTCGCCGGTGTAGGCATGGAGCAGGGCATCACCGGTACCGTCGAAGTCGAGCGCGTCCGTCCCGAACCTCCGGCACAGCTCCCGGTTGAAAGCCGGAGAGGCCTTGCGCCAGGCCCCGCCCAACCAGATGACCGAGTAGCCGTGCCAGTAGAAGACGTCGGTGCCCATCCGTTCCTGCAGCTTGGGGGACTGGAGGTGGTTGACCACGTCGGAGAAACCGAGCCGGGCGGGGATACCGACGGCCCGGCAGGCGGCGGACAGCAGGACAGCCTTGGGCACGCACCACCGCTGGCGGCCGGCGAGGACCGCTGAGGCCCGGTGATCGTCGGGGTCGTATGAGATGTCGTGGGGGTCGTACCAAATGGAGTCCCGGACGGTCTCGAACAGTGCGATGGCCCGTCCGGTGGGATCCGACCCGGCCGCGCCCGCCGACCGGGCGAAAGCGGCGACGTCGGGTTGGTCGAAGTCGAGGTACCAGGTGGGCGCCAGGTCGGCCTCGGTCGGGGGGCTCCCGGGTTCGACCGGTTCGGGCACGGGCCGGTTCCCTTCCAGCACGGTCGAAGCTCCCTCAGGGTCGCCCGGCGTGGGGGACGTCCACCTCGGTGGCGAGGAGGACCGCCTCCCGGGCGGTGGAGCGGTTGTGCTCGTAGAAGTCGGGGGCGGCGCAGAGAAGCAGCGTGCGCCCGTCGGCTCCCCCGAGGGCGCAGGCGAACACGCCCAGGCCCTCGGGTGCCGGCACCTCGTCCACGACCTCGCCGCCGGGAGCGAGCAGCACCGCCCGCGACCCGATGGCGTCGGCCGCCCATACACGGCCTTGCGCGTCGAGGCTGCAGCCGTCCGGGGCGATGACCAGCTGGCCCAACACCTCCTCAGTCGTTGATCCGGTGACCTCCGGGCCCAACCGAGCCCACACCCGCCGGTTGGAGAGGGAGCCGTCGGGCGCCAGATCCCACGCGGTGTAGCGGTTGCCGAGCGTCTCGCCGACGATGAGGGTGCCGCCGTCCGGCGTGATCACGGCTCCGTTCGGGAAGTGCAGGCTGTCGGCGACGACAGTGACGGTGCCGTCGGGGTCGACCCGCTTCAGTGAAGCGGTGCGGGCATCCCCACCACCCATCAGGTCGAAGCCGAAGTCCCCGACGAAGATGTGTCCCGCCTCGTCGGCCACCAGGTCGTTCAGGTGACCACCGCAGCAGTCCGTGAGGTCCGCCAGGGTGGAGAGCACCCCGTCCCGGAAGCGCAGGACCTTGTGATCCTTCATAGAGGCTATGGCGAGCGAGCCGTCGGGCAGCCAGTCCAGCCCCGACGGCTGCGCCTCCACCTCCACGACCGGCTCCTCCGTCCCGTCGAGGTGGTAACGGCTCACCCGGTGGCGGTAGAAGTCCGACGCCCACCAGCTGCCGTCGTGCCACCTCGGACCTTCGAAGAACGACCCGCCGCTGAACACCGTCCGGAGCTGCCTGCCACCCACCCTTACGACTCTACGCGCCGGTACCCGGCCCTCGGGTGCCGCCCGGTGACGACTCCATCCGGATCGATGACCGCCAGAAGGTCATCCAGCCGCCGGAGAAACTCCTCGTCGTTGCGACGGCGCCGCATCGCCGGACTCTCCTGTCGCGGTCTCTGCTTCACCAGCCCAGCGTCGCCCAGGTCACACCAGGGTCCAGACATGACCCACACCCCCTCCTCAAAAGCGACGGCTCCTCAGTTGAATGAATCGTGAGGCATGCCGGATCCACGGACTAGGGACTTACAGCCCATCTGTCATCCGCCGCCGCATCCTCGAGCAGAGCGTGGCCGCCTACCGGAAGGTCGGTCGCCTCTGTCGCAGGGGTCCTCAGCGCGAAACGCTGCAGCTTCATGGACGCCAGGGCTGAGCATACGGCCGGCAGCGATCGGATCGTGCGTGGCCGAAACCACGGTTTCTTTCGTGCCGTGGCCGTGGACTACGACGGCACCATCGCCGAGCATGACGTCCCCCACCCCGAAGCGCTGAGCGCGCTGGCCGATCTGCGAGCCACGGGCGTCAAGGTCGTATTGGTCACCGGCAGGATCCTGTGCGAGCTGCGCGAGGTCTTCCCAGCAGTCGATGACACCTTCGACCTCATAATCGGCGAGAACGGTGCAGTCGTATCGCGGCGTCATACGGACCGGCCGCTGGTGGCGCCGGTCCCGGATCAGCTGGCCGATGCGCTCGACGCCACCGGGGTGAGCTTCCAGCGGGGTCAGGCACTGCTCGCCTGCCAGGGTTCCGACGAGGCGGCAGTGCTCTCGCAGGTGCGCCGCCTGGGCCTGGAGTGCGAGCTTCTGCGGAACCGGGGAGCGTTGATGGTGCTGCCTGCGGGCGTGTCAAAGGGATTCGGCCTCTTCGAGGGCCTCGGCGAACTGGGAATCTCACATCACAACACCATCGCCATCGGAGACGCCGAGAACGACCATTCGCTTCTGGAGGTGGCCGAGGTCGGAGTCACGGTGGCGAATGCGGTGGAATCGCTCAAGGCCCACGCCGACCTGGTCCTGGATGAGGCCGACGGTCGAGGAGTGGCGTCGTTGCTGCGGGGGCCGGTCCTCACCGGCGCTCAACTGGTCCACCCGAGGAGGTGGCAGATCACCCTCGGTTCCACGTCGGAAGGGATCCCGGTTTCCGTTCCCGCCTCCCAGGTCAACTTGTTGGTTCTCGGCACACCGCGGCGGGGGAAGTCGTACGTGGCAGGTCTCATCGCCGAACGACTGGTCCGCCTGGGTTACTCAGTGGTCGTCTTCGACCCGGAGGGTGACCACGTCAGCTTGGGACGGCTGCGCGGGGTACTCGTCGTGGGTGGCGATTCCCGGCTGCCGCCGGCGGACGAGTTGGTCCGGTTGCTCTCGCACCGCTTCGCCAGCGTTGTGGTCGATCTCTCAGGCGTGGCCGCCGATGAGCGCGCCGACTACCTGCGGGTGGTTCTGGCCGCCATGGAGGAGGAGAGGGCCCGCACCGGTCTTCCGCACTGGGTGGTGATCGACGAGGCCCACGGGCCGCTCGGGCGCGACGGGACCGCCCGGGCCTTCGTGGAGCCCGCCGCCAGGGGATACTGCCTGGTGACACACCAACCGGCCGATCTCTGCCCCGAGGTGCTTCTGGGTGTCGACGTACTGATCGCCCTGCCCGGCGAGCAGGACGTCGAGCCGATGGTCAGCCTTGTCGCCGCGGCGGCCGCCGTGCCCCGGGCTGCAGCCCGCCGTTCGATCCGGGAGGCCGGTCCCGACCACGCCGTCCTGGTCGATCGGAACCAGCCTGGGAGCTGCACCGTCCTCTCCATCGCCCAAGATCGGAA
>JAKAXG010000486.1 GCA_021827225.1 Actinomycetes bacterium
CTGGCCGCCGAGGATGCCCTCGGTTCCGACCTCGCGCGCCACCCTCGTCACCTCGTCGGCGAAAGAGGAGAGCTGGTCCACCATCGTGTTGATGGTGTCCTTCAGTTCGAGGATCTCGCCTTTCACGTCGACGGTTATCTTGCGGCTCAGATCGCCCCGGGCCACCGCCGTTGTCACCTCTGCGATGTTGCGCACCTGGTTGGTCAGGTTCGACGCCATGGAGTTGACGTTGTCGGTGAGGTCCTTCCAGGTCCCCGACACCCCCCTGACCCGGGCCTGACCGCCCAGCTTGCCCTCGGTGCCGACCTCGCGGGCCACCCGGCTCACCTCGGCGGAGAACGACGACAGCTGGTCCACCATGGAGTTGACCGCGGTTCCGATCCGCAGGAACTCCCCCCTGACCGGCTGCCCCTCGATGGTCAGGGCCACCTTCTGGGACAGGTCCCCCTTGGCGACCGCCTCGATCACCCGCCCCACCTCGGTGGTGGGCCGGGACAGGTCCGAGATCAGGTTGTTGACCGAAGAGACGGACTCCTCCCACGCCCCCCGGGCCTCCGGCAGAGCCATCCGCTCCGTCATGCGCCCGTCGCGCCCCACCTGGCGGCCCACCCGGGCCAGCTCCTTGTTGGACCGGGCGTTCATCTCGACCAGCTCGTTGAACGCCGCACCGATCTGGCCGGCCAGCGTGGCCCTCCGGCCGGGGAGACGGACCGTGAAATCCCCGTTGCGGGCGGCCCGGAGGGCGGCCAGCAGCTCGTCGAGAAAGGCCCGGTCCACCCCTGCCCCGTCCGCCTCGGCGCCTCCCACGGTGGCCCGGGCCGGCGCGCTGGTGGCGGCGGAGGTGGCCCTGGCGCTCCCGTTGGTCGCGGTGTTCTTGCGGCCGGCGGTCCGGCGCTCCTCTGAGAAGGACTTGCTCGCCGCCATGGCCTGCTCCCCGGTGTCTGTTCTATGTGCTGCTATGTCTGCTGCGTCGGCCCCGACGGAGGGGTCTGTGGGACCCGAATGTATCGGACCGGCCGGGCGGCCGGAGGGCCGCGGTGCTGGTATGAGAAAGGGGCGCATGAGCCCCCACCCCTGGCCAGGAGGTAGAACGCGTTCTAGTATTGGCGCCATGGACACCGTCGAAGGTGGCGGCCCGGTCTGGGACGCGGACAACCACTACTACGAGGCCACGGACGCCTTCACCCGCCACCTGGCCGCCGCGGACGGCCCCCGCTGCGTCCAGTGGGCAACCATCGAGGGGCGCCGCTACCACGTGCTCGGTGGGCGGGTCAGCAGGGCGGTGGCCAACGCCACCTTCGATCCGGTGGCCAAACCGGGCTGTCTGAGCGAGTACTTCCGGGGCAACCCCAACAAGGTCAACCCGCTCGATCTGCTGCGCGACCACGAACCCATCCGGGCCGAGTACCTGCACCCGGCGGACCGGCTGCGGGCTCTCGACCGGCAGGGCCTCGAGGGCTGCTTCATGTTCCCGACGCTCGGGATGATCTACGAGGAGCCCCTGAAGGACGATCCCGAGGCGGTGTGCCGCACCTTCACCGCCTTCAACCGGTGGCTCCTCGATGACTGGACCTTCGACTACCAGGGGCGGATCGTCTCGGCCCCCTACCTCACCCTCGCCGACGTGGACTGGGCGGTGGCGGAACTGCAGTGGGCCCTCGACCACGGCGCCCGGATGATCGTCATGCGGACCGCCGCTCCCACCACCGCCGTGGGCCGGCGCAGCCCGTTCGACCCCATGTTCGATCCTTTCTGGGCCCGTCTCAACGAGGCCGGGATCACCCTGGTGGTGCACGCCGGTGACAGCGGGGTGTCGTCCGACGGGTACGCCCTCGACGGCTTCGCGGCCAGCTTCAAGAGCGGGTACGCCCCGAGCATCAAGAGCTTCGCCATCGAGAAGGCGGTCCACGACTACCTGCTGTCAATGGTGCTGGCCAAGCAGTTCGAGAAGTTCCCCCGGCTGCGGGTGGCCTCGGTCGAGAACGGGGCGGAGTTCATCCCGGACCTGTTCCGCAAGCTCCGCTCGCAGGCGCGCAAGGCCCCCGGCTGGTTCACCGATGACCCGGTGGAGACCTTCCGCCGCCACATCTGGATCAACCCCTTCTGGGAGGACGACCTGCAGTCGGTGGTGGAGTGGATGGGCGCCGACCGGGTGATCTTCGGGTCCGACTGGCCCCATATCGAGGCCCTGCCGGAGCCGCTCGACTACCTGCCCGAGGTCAAGCCTCTCACCGACGCCGAGCGGCGCATGGTCCTCCACGACAACGCGCTGGATCTCGGCCGGCCCCTGGCCTGATCAGCGCGGTGGGGGGCGGTTCAGCTCGATGCGGGCGCCGGGCGGGGAGGGAACGCGGGGGGCCGCTTGCCGATGAACGCGGCCACCGCCTCGGCGTGCTCGGCCGACGCCCAGCACCGCCGCAGCAGGGCGCTCTCCCGCTCCTGGATCCGGGCGGTGTCGGCCTCCAGGGCGTTGACGGTGAGCAGCTCCTTGGTCCACTGCACCTGCCGCCCCGGGTTGGCGGCGATGCGGGAGGCCAGGCCCAGGGCTTGGTCCATGAGATCGTCCGGCTCCGCCAGGTAGTCGGCCAGGCCGGCACCGAACGCCTGCTCGGCCGGCCACAGGTCACCGGTGAGGGCCATGGCCCGGGCCCGGCCGGGGCCGACCCGGTCGGCGAGCAGCCGGGTGGATGCCAGCTCGGGGACCAGGCCCATCTTGATGAACCCCATCCCGAACCGGGCCGCCGTCGATGCCACGATCACGTCGAAGGACAGGATCTGGGTGAGACCCACCCCGACGCACGCCCCGTTGACCGCGGCTATGAGCGGCTTGGCTGTCCGGCACAGCTGCACCCAGTCCAGGCCGGCCGACATCCCCCCGAAACCGGAGCCGGTGTCGGCCCCCGGGTCGTCCCCGGTGATGCGCTTGGAGAAGGTGTCCTGCATGTCCGCCCCGGCGCAGAAGCCACGGCCGGCGCCGGTGAGGACCACCGCCCCGATGCCGGGATCGCCGTTGGCCGAGCCGATGGCCCGGGCCAGCTCGTCGCCCATGGCCGGCGTCCAGGCGTTCAGGCGCTCCGGCCGGTCCAGCGTGACGAGCAGGACCTCGCCGCGCATCTCTGTCTTGATGGTCTGGAAGCTCACCGCGCCAGTCTGACCCACGCGGGGGTCATGGAAAAAGGGTCCCCGCTCCGCCTATGGTGCCGGCGTCACCGATGGGGCGCCGCCCATCCAGCCAGTGACCAGGGGGAGTCATGACACCGAACCCGGCCCGGATCGATCTGCTCGACCCGTTCCTCTACGCGGGTGACACCAGACCGGTATACCGCTGGTTGCGGGACAACGCCCCCGCCTACCGCGACGCCAACGGCATCTGGGGGATATCCCGGCACCGGGACGTGATGGAGATCGAGCGCAACACCAGGCTCTACAGCTCGGCCCGGGGATCGCGCCCCTTCATCGAGATGACCGACTCGATGATCAACAAGGACGATCCCGTCCACTCCCGCCAGCGCAAGCTCGTGTCGTCCCGGTTCACCCCGGCCGCCGTGCGCCGCCACGAGGACCGTGTACGGTCCGTGGTCACCGAGCTCATAGACCGCATCGCCCCGGACGGACGGGCTGAGGTGGTCGAGGATCTAGCAGCACCACTGCCGGCAATGGTGATCGCGGAGATGATCGGCTACGGCCGGGACCTCTGGCCCCGGGTGAAGTGGTGGTCGGAGGCCACCATGGCCACCGCCGGCTACCTGGCCACCGACGACCGGCGTCCCACCGACTCCGATGCGGCGCAGCAGGACTTCGCGCTCGCCACCATGGAGCTGATGGAACGCCGGGCCGCCGAGCCGGCCGACGACCTCATCTCGGTGTGGCTCACCTCCACCGTCGACGGGGAGCCTCTCCCGCCGCTCGAGATCATCAACGAGGCCATCCTGCTGGTCGACGGCGGCGCCGAGACGACCCGTTCGACCATAGGCCAGACGGTGGTGGCCCTGGCCCGGCGGCCGGACCAGCGGGAGCTGCTGTTGCACAAGCCGGAGCTGCTCCGGACCACCGCGGTGGAGGAGTTCATCCGTTGGTCCAGTCCCATTCTCAACATGCGCCGCACGGTCACGTCCGATCACGAGCTGCACGGGCAGCGGCTGGCCGCCGGGGACCAGGTGCTGCTCATGTACGCGTCGGCGAACCGGGACGAGCGGGTGTTCGACGACCCGGAGGACTTCGACGTGGCCCGGTCCCACAATCACCACGTGGCGTTCGGCTTCGGGACGCACTTCTGCCGTAAACGCTCAGGTAG
>JAKAXG010000487.1 GCA_021827225.1 Actinomycetes bacterium
GTGAAGGCGGTCTGCACCTCGTCGGGCCGCAGCAGCCAGTAGCCCTTCCGATCCGGGGTGACCGCCATGGTCGCCACCGGAGAGAACGGCGGGTCGTTCGGCTCCGGGCCGTACTGGGTGGCGTCCCCGAACGTCAGCACACCACCCGTGGCGGCCACCATCCAGTAACCGGCCCCGTCGGCTGTAGAGGCCATGGACACGACAGGGGCGCCGAGGTTCTCGTCTGCAGCCGAACCGTGGAAGTGGGCGTCACCGAACGCGAACACCCCGCCGTCGGCGCCGGTCAACCAGTACCCCCCGCCGTCGGGAGCGGCCGCCATGGCGGTGATCGGCTGGGCCAGCTTGATAGCGCCGAGCGAACCGTAGAAGCCGGCGTCACCGAAGGCGAACACCCCACCATCAGAGGCCACCATCCAATACCCCCTGCCGTCGGGCGTGGCTGCCATACCGACGATCGGCTGGGCCAGCTTGATGGCGCCGAGCGAACCGTAGAAGCCGGCGTCACCGAAGGCGAACACCCCACCATCAGAGGCCACCATCCAATACCCCCTGCCGTCGGGTGTGGAGGCCATACCGACGATCGGGGCGTAAAGGCCTTTGCCGCTGAGCGAGCCCAGGAACGGGGCGCTCCCGAAGCTGTACACCGCCCCGTTGGCGGCGGCCACCCAGTAGCCGTTCCCTTGCGGCGACGCGGCCATGGCCACCACAGGCGCCGGCACCGTCAGGCCGGAGAAGCCGCCCAGATCGGGGGCGTCTCCGTACGCCGAAACCCCCGATCCGGCCCACGCCGTGCCGGCCGCGTAGGCCGGCTGGTCCTGGACGGCGAAGGCCATGACGGAACCCAGGACCGCGCCGGCCAGGACCGCGCTCTTCCACGAGCCCCGCTTCTCAGATTCTGCTCCCACTTGACCACCCGCCGCCTCGAGACCCTGAAACGGGCGACACGGTAGCAGGGGGCTGCGGAGAAAATCAGGGTCTCTGCACCAAAGGTCGGAACGGCAGCGTGCGCCGGTGGGCACGGCAACGGCGGATCCCGGCGGGCAGCGGTGGCGCCGGTGCCGTACGGTGGATCGGCCATGCTGTCCGCCCGAGATGTGACCGTCACCCGCGGCAACCGGACCATCCTGCAGTCGGTGTCGTTGTCGGTCGATGCCGGCTCGCGGCTGGGGGTGGTCGGGCCGAACGGCGTCGGCAAGAGCACGCTGTTGCGCGTCCTGGGTGGGACGCAGGTGCCGGACGAGGGACGGGTGGAGCTGGTGCCCGCTTCGCTGAGGATCGCGCTTCTCTCCCAGGAGACCGACGCCCGTCCCGGTGAGATGCTGATCGATTATCTGGCGCGTCGCACCGGAGTCGCGGAGGCGGAGGCGGAACTCGACCGGCAGACTCAGCGCCTGGCCGACGAGGAGCCCGGTGCGCTGGACGACTACATGGCCGCCCTCGACGCGTTCCTCGCCACTGGAGGCGACGACTTCGCCTCCAGGGTGGGGGCGGCGGCGGCCGAGGTCGGGCTTCCGCCCGATCCGTCGTCGGTTCCCGTAGCCGAGATGTCGGGAGGGCAGTCGGCCCGGGCCCGCCTGGCCGCGGTGATGCTGATCCAGGCCGACGTCCTGCTGCTGGACGAGCCGACCAACGACCTCGATTTCGCCGGCCTGGATCTCCTCGAGAAGGCGATCGAGCGGTTCGACGGGGCGGTGGTGGCGGTGTCGCACGACCGGGCCTTCCTCGACAGGATCGCCAAGCGGGTGCTCGAGATCGACGAGCACAGCCACCGGGCCTCCGAGTACGCCGGCGCCTGGAGCGAGTACGTCGAGCGACGGGCACTGGCCCGGTCGCAGGCCGCTGACGCGTACACGGAGTGGAAGGCCGAGCGGGACCGGCTGCAGGCGCGGATCCGCTCGCAGCGGGCGTGGTCGGAGGAAGGGGTTCGCCGGGCCACCAAGAAGCCCAAGGACCACGACCGGGCCCAGCGCGGGTTCGTCGTCAACCGCACGGAGAAGCAGGCGGCGAAGGTTCGGACCTCGGAGAGGGCGCTGGACCGGCTGGGACGGGTGGAGAAGCCGTGGGAGGGATGGGACCTGCACCTCGACCTCTCCCCCTCCGGCCGTAGTGGCGACCGCGTCGCCCTCCTCGCAGGTGCGGTGGTCCGCCGCGGGTCGTGGCAGTTCGGGCCCGCCGACGTGGAGGTCGGCTGGGCCGAACGGGTGGTGGTCACAGGACCGAACGGCAGCGGGAAGTCCACGCTGCTGGCCGCCCTCCTAGGCGCGGTCCCGCTCGACGCCGGGACCCGATGGGCCGGCCCCTCGGTCCGCTTCGGCCAACTCGACCAACGGCGCCGACGCCTCGATGCTCGCCTGCCGCTCCTCGACGCGTTCATGGCCGAGACGTCGCTGCCCCGGGAGCAGGCCCGCTCGGCGCTGGCCAAGTTCGGATTGAGCGCCGCCCATGTCGGTCGTCCGGTAGGGCACCTCTCACCGGGGGAACGCACCCGGATCCAGCTGGCCGAGCTGATGGTCAGCGGCACCAACTGCCTGGTGCTGGACGAACCGACCAACCATCTCGATGTACCGGCTATCGAGCAGCTCGAGCAGGCGCTCGAAGCCTTCACCGGCACGCTGCTGGTGGTCACCCACGACCGGTGGCTGCTGGAGTCGCTCCGCCACGATCGTCTGGTGGTGGTGGAGAACGGCAGGGTGCTCTAGCAGGGGTGCAGGCCCGGCAGCCGCCGTGCTCTCGGTGTCGCTTTCTCGCCAGACGAGCCCGCCGGCAGGTGGCAGGGTGGTGGCCGTGCACGAGGACTTCGACCGGTGCCTGCGGGCCGTCCAGTCCAAGGACGCCCGTTTCGACGGCTGGTTCGTCACGGCCGTCCTGAGCACCGGCATCTACTGCCGGCCGTCGTGCCCGGTGCGGCCGCCCGCGGCCAGGAACATGCGGTTCTACCCCACCGCGGCGGCGGCGCAGCAGGCGGGATTCCGGGCGTGCAAGCGGTGCCGACCCGATGCCACGCCGGGCTCCCCGGAGTGGAACGTGCGGGCGGACGTTGTGGCCCGGGCGATGCGGCTCATCGCCGACGGGGTGGTCGACCGGGAGGGCGTGCAGGGCCTGGCCCGGAGGCTGGGCTACAGCACCCGGCAGTTGGAGCGCCACCTGCTGTCCGAGGTCGGCGCCGGGCCGCTGGCCGTGGCCCGGGCCCAACGGGCCCAAACCGCCCGGGTGCTGATCGAGGGCACGGCTCTGCCCATGGTCGAGGTCGCTTTCGGGGCGGGCTTCTCGAGCGTCCGCCAGTTCAACGACACGGTGCGCCAGGTCTTCGCGCTGACGCCCACCGAGCTGCGCTCACGACCCCGGGCCGACGCCACGGCCACGCCCGGGGTTCTGTCCCTGCGGTTGGCGTTCCGCCAGCCGTTCACACCCGACAACGTGTTCGGCCACCTGGCTGCCACCGCGGTGCCCGGATTGGAGGAGGTGCGGGAGGGCTGGTACCGGCGCACGCTGTCCCTGCCGAACGGCTACGCGACCGTGGCGCTCAGACCGACGCCCGACCACGTCGCCTGCAGGCTCCGCTTGACCGACCTGCGCGATCTGCCAACTGCCATATCCCGCTGCCGACGCCTGCTCGATCTCGACGCCGACCCGGAGGCGGTCGGCGAGGTGCTCTCGAGGGACAGCCGGCTGGCTCCGCTGGTGCAGAAGGCCCCCGGGCGCCGGGTTCCGCGCACGGTCGACGAGTCGGAGCTGGCGGTCCGGGCCGTGCTGGGCCAGCACGTGTCGACGGCGGCCGCCCGGGTCCACGCCGCCCGACTGGTCGCCCATCACGGAGCGGCGGTGCACGACCCCGATGGCGGACTGACCCACGGGTTCCCTGCGGTGGCGGACATGCTGCGCCTCGACCCGTCCGTGCTGGCGGTGCCCGCCGCCCGTCGGCGCTGCCTGACCGCGGTGGTGTCGGCGTTGGCCAGCGGCGACCTGGACCTCAGCGCAGGATCAGACTGGGACGCGGCCCGGGCGAGCCTGGCCGCCCTCCCCGGGATCGGCCCGTGGACCAGTGAGATGATCGCCATGCGGGCCCTGGGCGACCCGGACGCCTTCCCCGCCCCGGACATCGGCGTGCGGCGGGCCATGGGGGCCCTGGGGCTCACCGGCGGGGACGACGAGCGATGGCGGCCGTGGCGGTCCTATGCCACGCAGTACCTGTGGTCGACGCTCGACCACCCGATCAACCACTGGCCGGCGAAGGAGCAGTGACGCCCTCCCCCTCGGCGGGACAGATCCAGGCCCGTCACGTGTACTGGC
>JAKAXG010000488.1 GCA_021827225.1 Actinomycetes bacterium
GTTGCGGCCGACCACGAGGAGGTCGCATGCCAGGGCCAGGGACGCCCCGCCGGCGACCGCCGCCTTCTCCAGGGCGCCTATCAGCACGGTCGGGAATGCGGCCAGCGCGCCGTGCAGCGCAGCCCACTCCCGGGTGAACCCTTTGCTCGAAGGGGGATGCTGGAGGTCGAGGCCGGAACAGAAGACCCCGCCTTCGCCCCGCAGGATCACCGCCCGCACGGTCTGGTCCCGGGCCAGGTCATCGAGACCCGCCGAGAGCAGCCCGACGGTCTCGGAGACGATGGCGTTGCGGCGGTCCGGCCGGTTCAGGACCAGTTCGGCCCATCCGTCATGGCGCTCCACCAGAACTATGCCGTCCGACGACGTCATATCAGACCTTCCCTCCACTCACCCCCTGCTTAGCAGAACGATAATAGCGAAGCCAGAGCGGGAGCTATTTCGATACTGGGTTCGAGGTGACGCGCCTTCCCGGCGGCCGTTGGGGTCTGGGCGCCAGCGAGAGCATGATCTTCTCGTACAGGTCGGAGAAGCGGTCGTCGAGCTCTGAAACCTCGAGTCCCAGTTCGGCGGCGAAGGGTTCCCGGTACAGCACGTAGCCGTACACGGACGAGACGATGAAGGCGTGGAGGGCACGCAGATCCAGGTCCGGGTCGATGTCTCCGGAATCCACCGCGCGATGCAGGCGGCCCTGGGTCTGATCCCGGAGGGGCATCATCCTGAAGCGCTCGGTGCGGTCCAGAAGCAGCAGGGTCCGCAGCCTCACCGGCTCCGGATTGTCGATGAGGGTGCGCAGGAATCGGACCTGCATCCGGGCGAAGGGGCTGTTCTCCAGGGACAGGATCTGCTGCATGGCCTTCTCGCCCCGGTGGCGCAACGCCTGGCGGAGCAGCTTCCCCCTCGAACCGAAGTAGTGGTACACGAGGCCACGGTTGACTCCCGCCTCGTCCGCCACCTCCCGCAGGTTGAGCCCGGCGAGGATCCCGTCCCGGCCGAGCAGGCGGAGAGCGGCCTGTTCCAGGGCCGCCTCCGTCGCGGCCCGGCCCGTGGCGAGTTCTCCATCTGACACCTCCTCAGTATGGGTTGCCCGCCGGAGATCCTCAACGGATGCTCCATTCGGCCCGGAGCGAAGTTCCAGAACTCTTCTCCTTGACGGCTATGGACGACAGTGCCAAACTGCGGACTAGCAAAACGCTAAAGGGGAGGGAGGCGGGTCCGTTTTGGTCAAAAGCGGGGGCCGGACCCCCGTTTGGTTGATCGCGATCCGCACTCTCTAGGAGATGACCTTGACCAACGCCTACGCCGACGAGTTGCTGAATCTCTCCTGCCGGCTCGTCGACGAAGAGGGGGCCTCCGCCGACCCCAGAGCCGTCAACCCCATCGATGGTGGTCTGGCCGACTTCGGTGACGGCCTGGCCATGGTGGCGTCGTTCTCCCACGTGGTGGCCCTGGCCGGGGATCGGGGCCTCACCCTGGTTGACACTTCCTCCGCCCATCTGGCAGAGACGGTGCTCGGATCGCTGAGAGAGTGGTCGGCCGAGCCGTTCGACACCTTCATCTACACCCACGGCCACCTCGACCACGTAGGTGGGGCGCCCCGATTCGCTGCCGAGGCCACGGCAGCAGGGCGATCCCGGCCGCGGGTGGTGGCCCACGCCGCGGTCGCCGACCGGTTCCGCCGCTACGACACCACCGAGGGGTACAACGCCCGGATCAACGCCCGGCAGTTCCGCAACCAGCGCCGGCTGAACGCCAGGCCTGACCGCTGGACGGTGGACTGGGTGTGGCCCGATGTGAGCTTCGTGGACCGCCTGCAGATCGATCTGGGTGGTCGACCGGCGGTGCTCCACCACGACCGGGGCGAGACCGACGACCACGCCTGGATCTGGTTGCCCGAGCAGCGGGCCATCTGCGGCGGCGACTTTCTCACATGGGTCTTCCCCAATGCGGGCAACCCCCAGAAGGTCCAGCGCTATCCGGCCGAGTGGGCCGTGGCGCTACGGGCGATGGCGGCCCTGGAGCCGGAACTGTTCCTGCCCGCCCACGGTCTACCCATCACGGGCCGGGAGCGCATCGCCAGGGTCCTTACAGATGTGGCCGCGGCCCTCGAATCGCTGGTGCAGCAGACGGTTTCGCTCATGAACGAGGGGGCGCCCCTCGACGAGGTCATCCACGCGGTTGCGGTCCCCTCCAGGCTGGTGGACCGGCCCTATCTACGGGCCGTATATGACGAGCCGGAGTTCGTGGTCCGAAATATCTGGCGGCTCTACGGCGGATGGTGGGACGGAGATCCGGCCAACCTGAAGCCGGCCGCGGCGTCGGAGATCGCGATCGAACTGGCCGCCCTGGCCGGCGGTCCGGAGCGCCTCGCCACCCGGGAGGTGGAACTGTCGGAGTCGGGATCGCACCGCCTGGCCTGCCATCTGGCAGAGATCGCGGGCAGGGCCGACCCGAAGAGCGCGGCCGTGCACGCCGGCCGAGCTGAGGTGTACCGCCGTCGGCGGGAGCAGGAGACCTCGCTGATGGCGCGCAGCATCTACGGCGAGGCCGCCGAGGCCTCCACGAGGGTGACCGGGTCGTGACCGGGCTCACCCACGACATTGGGGAGCAGACCCTGGACCGGCTGTTCTTCCCGCGCCGGGTAGCCATAGCCGGGCTGTCGTCGCGGCCGAAATCCTGGGGTCGCATGGCATACCGGAACCTGCGGGAAGCCGGCTTCGACGGTGAGGTGGTGGCCTACCGGCCCCGCCAGGCAGACCCCGAGGTTCCGGCTGTAACGGACCTGACAGAGGGGACGCCAGCCGACGTGGTCGTCGTCGCCGTGCCCTCCGCGGGCGCCATCGATGTGGTGGGCGAGGCGGCCGCGGCCGGGGTGGGCGCGGCGGTGGTCTTCTCCGCCGGTTTCGCCGAGGACGGGCCCGAAGGGGCTCAGCTGCAGGAGCGTCTGGTGCGGGCCGCGGGGAGCATGCCGGTGCTCGGGCCGAACTGCCTGGGCGTGGTCAGCGGGCCGGCGTCACTGGTCCTGTCGGTCTCGGGCTTCTTGAACCGCTCCCGCCGGCCCGGACCCGTGGGCCTGGTGAGCCAGTCCGGGGCCATGGGCTTCATCCTGGCCGAGCAGCTGCGCCGGCGGGGGGTGGGATTCTCCTACTACGCCAGCACCGGCAACGAGGCCGTGATGGGGGCGGCGGACCTGCTCTCGTACGTCTGCGCCCGACCGGAGGTGAGGGTCGTCGGCTGCTATCTCGAGGGCCTGCGCAACGTGCCCGCCTGGCGGGCCGCATGCCGGAAGGCCCGCGACGGTGGGCGCCACGTCGTGGCCCTCAAGGTGGGTTCCACCGAGGCGGCACAGCGGGCCGCCCTGTCGCACACCGCCTCAGCCGCTGGTGAGGCCGAGATGTTCGAGGCGGCGGCCCGGGAGGATGGGGTGACCCTCGTAGGTGACGAAGTGTCCTTCGCCGAGGCGGTCACCGCTCTCAGCCACCCGGTGACACTGAAGGACCGGCCCCGCCTGGCCGTGATCACCATGTCCGGCGGGGGTGGGGCCATGATCGCCGACCAGCTGGGCCCGGTCGCAGACGTACCGCCCCTGGCGGAATCCACCCGGTCACAGCTGCGGTCCCTGGACATCAGCCTGGCCGGCGACGGCAACCCGGTCGACCTGACCGGCATGTTCTCGGCGCACATCGACCGCCTGGACGACGTGATCGCCGCCGCCACCGGCGACGACGGCATCGACGGGGCCGTGTTGTACTTCACCTTCGGCGATCAGATGATCGACACCTACCGGTCGCTGGCCGCCTCCCTACCGGAGCGGCCCGCACCCACCTGGTTCGTCTGGGCCGGTGCCCCCGAAGGCGAGGTGGAGGCCCAGGCCTCCACCGGCCGGGTGGTGGGATCCATCCCCGCTCTGGTCCGCTCGATCAGCGCCCACCCGCGCCGGCTGTCCATCGACGATGGGTTCGTGGACGCCCAGCGGTCCTCCGGGAAACCCTCCCCGCTCGCACCCGGGGCGGTGCTGACCGAGGCCGCCGTGGCACCCTTCCTGGCCGCGTCGGGACTCCGATACGTGCCGATGGCGGTGGCCGCCGACCGGTCGGGCCTCGTGGACGAGGTCGGCCGGATGGGGCTGCGCCCCCCTTACGTGCTCAAGGTCGACCATCCCGACGCCCCCCACCGGGCCCGGCTGGGCCTGCTGTCGATCGGGGTGGTCGAGCTGTCGGACCTGGCATCCGAAGCCGACCGGCTCATGTCCGTGGCCGCCCGGCTCGGTCTCGAAGGGGCCCGGATGGTC
>JAKAXG010000489.1 GCA_021827225.1 Actinomycetes bacterium
GAGCGCTGGACGACTGATCTGCGCTGGCTCTACGAGTCTGTTCTGGCCGGCCGCCATCACTGAGCCCGGCTCCGATGCGGCGCCGGGCGATACGAGCTACGTGGCGGGCCAGCACACCGAATCCAGCTGGTCCCCACTCCGGGTACATCAAGAACCGTCGCAGGGCGAACGGATCGGTTTCCCGGTCGTTCCAGCCGTCGATGGTGGTGACCGCCGCCCGATAGCCGGCTCGGCGGGCTGACTCCACAGTGCCGGGGCCGAAGTCGGCCGGTCCACCGTTCGGGTATGCGAGCAGGTCCACGCAGGTACCGATGCCCTCCGCCAGGAGCGTCCTGGCCTCGCGCAGGTCCTCCAGCTGGATGGCGGCCGGCTCGTTGGAGAGGATCGAATGCCGGCAGCTGTGTGATCCGATAGCGAAACCCATCCTGGCGAGCTGCCTGGCCTCCTCCCAGTCCATCATCGGGCTCGCTGGTTCATCACCTGCCGGCTCGAACAGCTCGATCAGCTCTTGCACCGACCGCTGGCGGCTGTCCTCGTCGAGCGACTTCAGGTGCTCGGTGAGGAGATCCAGGGTGGCATCAGGATCCGCTCCCGAGGCGGCCACCGGGACATCTCTCCACACCGCCGGACCGGTGCGCCGCCTCGCCCGGACGGCCCACGCCAGTCGTTCCCACCAGGGTGGTTCCCGGCTCGAAAGGTATTTCGGAACCAGGAAGAACGTCGCCGGTATGTGCAGCTCGGCGAGTATCGGCGCAGCCACCTGCAGGTTGTCCCGGTAGCCGTCGTCGAAGGTGACGACGGTCGCCCGAGGAGGAAGGGCCCGGCCGTCCGCCAGACGGACGACCGCTTCGGTCAGGCTGATCGGTGTGGTCGTCAACTTGAGCAGCCTCATCTGACTCGTGAAGCCGTCTGTGGCCACCGAGCCGCTCGACGCGAAGTAGGGCGTCGAAGTGACGTTGTGCCAGCCGAGGATCAGGACGCCGCGCCCCATCATGTGGCCTCGGGAGCGGCTGGGCGGTCGAGAAGCCGACGGCGGGTGATGGCGGACACACCGGCCGCGCCGGCGCAGATGGCGGCGATGGTCAGCCCCAGTGCCCATTCGCCCGCCACCCGCTTCTGTCTCACCTGGACAGCCGGCCAGGTGGATACCGGGTCGACCTGGTAGAGGCCGATCAGCTGGCTGATGTAGTCCCGGGCTGCGCTCAGCGTGTCACCTGCGACCTGCCTGGCCATGGCCGGGTCCGGAGCGGTGACAGAGAGGGTCAGGACCGCGGCTGAGCTGTTGCCGGACGCCGCGAATGAGATGTCCCTGCGCTGAAGGGGACCGATCCCGGCGAGAGCATTGCCGGCGAAGCGGTGATTGGAGATGATGGCGACGAGGGTGGGCATGAGGGACTGGCGGTTGATGACATCCCATGCGTAGGCGTCGTAACCGGAGTTGGCAGCCGGCTCGGGTCTCACGCCGAACGTCGCCTTCGCCTGCCAGGCCGTCTGGTACAGCGGCACATTCATCGAGACGGTGGCCACGGCGACGGCCCCGACCGCTACCACCGTGGCGGTGGCTATGAGTCCTGCCCGCCGCCTGAGCGCCCTCAGGTCCCGCTCCAGGGGCGACAGCCCGGGGCGGTGGGGTAGAGGGACGAGCGCGGCCCGCCGCCGGAGGTCGAGGTCGAGCACCGCCACGACGGCCACAACGGAGAGGAGCTCGTTGAAATCCGAGAGGTGCAGCACCGCGCTGGCGGCCGCCCATCCGACCAGACCGGCCACGGCGCCGAGGGCCAGGAGCGCCTCGTCGGTCCGGTCGAGCTGGCGGGCCAGCATGAAGGCACGGATCCCGACGACGACGGTCCCGCCGTAGAAGAGCAGCCATGCGCCCAGACCGATGAGACCCTGTTCGGACGCGATCTGCAGGTAGAGATCGTGGGGAGCGAAGATGGCTCCCGTGTCGGTGATTCCCGGCCTCCCGAGGTAGGAGGGCTCCACCACCTCGAAGTTACCCAGACCGACGCCTGTGACCGGGTAGTGGCGGACTATGGCCATGCCAACTTCCTGCACCTGGAGCCGTTCGATCAGCGAGGGGTCGGTCGTTCCCACCGAGACGTGCGCCAGTTCGCCAACGGTGGCGATCCGGCTGGCCAAGCTGGGCACGAGGGTGAACAGGACCACGACCGCAGCCGGTATCAGCCACAACCACCTCCGGCGATGCCACAGGACGACCACCAGCCAGGCCAGGAACCCCACGGCGAAGGCGATCAGTCCGCCCCGTGACTGGGAGAGGTACTCCCCGGCCGCGAGCATGACAGCGCCCAGCGCCCACGGCCACCACCGCCGCCTCGCTCGGATGCGTATCAGCAGCATGGAGAAAGCGAGCGGAGCCACCAGCACTATCGTCCGGCCCCAGAAGTTGGGGTCGCCCTCCGGTCCTGTGTGGCGCCTCGACGTGGAGCCCACATCCGCAGCATGGAGCTGGCTGAGGCCTCCGAAGGTGGTGCTGTTGTGGAGCGCGTACTGCTGTATCACAGTGAGCCCGCACAGCACGGCGATGGTGATGGCCATCGCCTTCACCGCGGTGACGGGCTTCTCGGTGAAGCTGATCAGAGCCACCGTGCAGGCGAAGAACACCAGGTCCTTCAGGCGCGACGTGGTCAAGGTCAAGGACAGCGGGTGGCTGCTGAATATCAGCGAGATCCCTTCGGCCGCGTACACGAGGGCGAGCAGCCTGAAGATCGGTGAGCGTCCGATCGTCAGGTTCTTCCGGCGCCTGGCTTCGATGGCGACCGAGAGCACCGCCACCGCGATGGCCAGCAGGTACGGGCTGATTCCTCCATGGGAGCCGACGACGGAGGATATGTTCGACCAGGTAACGACCTGTAGCAGAACCAGGGCGACCAGCGGTCGGACGAGAGCCATCCCGATCACGACGAGTCCGACGGCCCCGGCTATGGCGAGGAAGGGTGTCCGGTGCAGAGCGGAGGCGGCGGCCAGCCCAGCCAGACCGCCGATCCCTCCGAGCACCCACACCCACCGGGGGAGCCGTCGGCCGGCTCCCCCGTCGCGGGTGCCGATCTCGGGAATCGGGACTTCGTCGCCGACGGCAGGAGCGTCCGCTACGACGACCCCCATCATTGAGTCCGGTCGTCGCTCTCGGGTGTCATCTCCAGTGGATCGGAAGCGTCCATGCCGAATTCGTGGTCTTCCGGCCAGTAGTCGGAAGCGATCCCGCTGCTCCGGTATCCGTCGGCGGTGCTGGTCCCGGTGTCGTGCCGGGCCGACGTGGTCAGCAGGACGGCGAAATGACGGTTCTCGATAGGCCGGGCCGGCGGCTCGATCCGGACGCCGGTCGGCTCGGGGCGGACCGTTCCGGGTGCTGCGTGAACGGTGCCACCGGCGTCGGGGGGTTCCGGCGCGGCGCCGCCGGGAGCCGGCTGGGTCCGGCCGGGTCCACTCCGCGATCGGGCACCGAGAAGCTGCGAGACGCCCTGCTGTACCCCGAAGCCGAGAGCCACAGCCACCACGGCGAGGATCACCAGGTACTTGGAGGTGCTCGTGGTCGCGCTGAGGGAGGCGTGGCCGCCGGTCTTGCTGACCACCGTGACCGAGTACGGAGCTATGAGGGAGTTCACCGCAGGCTCAGCCTGAGCCACCACGGCGTCCGACATGTTGGCCGCGTCGGAGCCGTCCGGCCCCTGCGCCGTAACGGTTACGAGCGCAGTGCCGGTCACCTGCTGTGCTGATACCGATACAGCATTGATCTTCGCCGGGCTGAGATGGAGGTACTGCCCGGCGAGTTCCTTGAAGCGGGGAAGGGCCAGGACCTTGGCCACTGTCGAGGTGATCTGTCCCTGGCTGAGGGTGTCCCAGTAGCTGGCAGCCGGACCCAAGGCTATTCCCTTGCTGGGTAGGACGACGACGGTGGTCTGACCAGCCCACTTCTCGGCGGTGCCGAACAGCAGCACCGCTCCGGCGGCGACAACGATCATCGCTGCCAGCACGCCGGCCGCGACGGACTGGAAGGTCCGCCGCCGAGCCGGGACTCTGGTCCCGGCCGTTGCCTGGTCGTACATCGCATACCCGTTCGTGGAAACTCCGAATGATTCGGCTCTGCTCGACTGCACTGTGGAGTACCGTCCTCTTCGATTTGCGGGATGCCCGGCAGCTGTCTGACCCGACCCTCCTGGGACCCCGGATGCCGCTCTTTCCAGATCATGAGTTTCACGTCTGATCTCGACGCTGGTAAGAGAAATTGGCCAATAGGAGAGGGCTCGCCGTGCTTGACCAAAGATCG
>JAKAXG010000490.1 GCA_021827225.1 Actinomycetes bacterium
GGAGGCGCCCCTCCACGGTTAGTCGCGACCCGCGGGCGACGATCGTCGCCGACGGCCGCCGCCCGATGAACGACCAGCGCCCCCACCGCTCGGCGTGCTCGACCGACTCGAGGAGGAACGCCCGGTCCGTCGGGTCGCCGCCGGCCAGGCGGGCGAACGCGGCCACCGGGGTGGTCAGATCGGCCAGCAGCTCCCGCCAGACCGGCACGACGGTGTAGCTGGACGCCAGCGACGCGAACTCCTCGCGCGAGGGGCGGGTCACCTGCCGGTCGTCGGGGCGGCCGGGCCGGCGAAGGACGGGGCCCCGGCCGCCTCGGCCGGCGGGGGCTCCGGCCCGTCCTGAGCGCCGAAGGCCCGGTAGAAGCAGGAGCGGGCCCCGGTGTGGCAGGCGCCGGCGCCTTCCTGCTCCACCACGAACAGGAGGGTGTCGCCGTCGCAGTCGTAGTAGGCGGCGCGCACCCACTGGCGGTCCCCGGAGGTGTCACCCTTGCGCCACCGCTCCTGGCGGCTGCGGGACCAGAACACGGTCCGTCCCGACTCCAGGGTCTCGGCGAGCGTCTCGGCGTTCATCCAGGCCATCATCAGCACCTGGCCGTCGTGGTGGTCCTGCACGATGGCGGGGACCAGGCCCTCGGCGTTGTAGCTGACCGCGGCGAGCTGGGCGGGAGTGGCTTGGATGGGTTCAGCAGCCGGCATGGCCGCCAATGGTAAGGGACCGCCACCGGGCCGAGGGGACGATTACCGGCCCGCCGGATCCGGCCGGCTACAGGTACAGCCCGGTGCCGCTGTCGACCCGCTCGGAGGCCACGGCGTGGATGTCCCGCTCGCGCAGGATGAGGTAGTCCTCGCCCTGGACCTCCACCTCGTAGCGGTCCTCCGGGTTGAACAGCACCTGGTCGCCGGGCTTGATGGTCCGCACGTGCGGCCCCACCGCCACCACCTCGGCCCAGGCCAGCCGGCGGGCGACCTGGGCGGTGGCCGGGATCAGGATCCCGGCCCGGGACTTGCGCTCTCCCTCGCCGCGCGGGATCTGCACGAGAACCCGGTCGGTGAGCATCCCGATTCCCTGCTTCGGCGATCCGTCCATCCCCACCACCGTAGCCAGGACGGGGCGCTCAGGAGGCGGCCGGGGGCCGGACCGCCACCCCGGCGGCCATCATGGCCGCCTTGGCCTGGGCGACGGTCGCCTCGCCGTAGTGGAAGATGGAGGCGGCCAGCACCGCGTCGGCCCCGCCGGCCAGGGCGCCCTCGACCAGGTGCTGGAGGTTGCCGACCCCGCCGCTGGCCACCACCGGGATGCCGACCGTATCGGCCACCTCCCGGGTCAGCTCCAGGTCGAAGCCCTCCCGGGTGCCGTCGCGGTCCATGGAGTTGAGCACTATCTCCCCCGCCCCCCGCCCTTCCGCCTCGACCGCCCATTCCAGGGCGTCGATGCCGGTGGCGGTGCGGCCACCGTGGGTGAATACCTCGAAGCGGTCCCCGGACCGGCGCACGTCCATGCCCAGCACCACGCACTGCGAACCGAATATCTCCGCGATCTCGTCGATCAGCTCCGGCCGGCCCACCGCCGCGCTGTTGACGCTGACCTTGTCGGCACCGACGCGCAGCAGCTGGCGGGCGTCGTCGAGGGTGCGCACCCCGCCGCCCACGGTGAGCGGTATGAACACCTGCTCGGCCGTGCGGGCCACCACGTCGACCATGGTCCGGCGCTGGTCGGACGACGCCGTGATGTCGTAGAAGACCAGCTCGTCGGCGCCCTCCCGGTCGTAGCGGGCGGCCAGCTCCACCGGGTCGCCGGCGTCGCGCAGGTTCTGGAAGTTGACACCCTTCACCACCCGGCCGCCGTCCACGTCCAGGCAGGGGATCACCCTGACCGCCCTCACGGCCCGGCCAGCACCTTCAGGGCCTCCGCCACGTCGAGGCGGCCCTCGTAGACGGCCTTACCGGCGATCACCCCGATCAGACCGGGAACGGCGGCCAGGGCCCTCACGTCGTCGAGGGACCCGACACCGCCGGAGGCGATGACCGGCGCCCCGGTCCCCGCCAGCGATGCCAGCCCTTCGAAGTCCGGCCCGACCAGCCGGCCGTCCCGTGATATGTCAGTAACGATGACGGCACTTGCCCCGGCCGCCACCGCCTCGGGGACCAGGTCGGCCACCTGGCGCCCGGCTCCCTCGGTCCAGCCCCGCAGGCGGACCTCGCCGCCCCGGTGGTCCAACCCCACCGCCACCCGCCCGGGCCACCGCCCGGCGGCCTCCGCCACCAGGGCGGGGTTCTCCACGGCGGCGGTGCCGATCACGACCCGGGCCACCCCGGCGTCGATCAGCTGGCCGGCGTCGTCCAGGCTGCGCACCCCGCCGCCTGTCTGCACCCGCACGCCGGCACCGGCCACCGCGGCGGCGATGCGGGCCACCACCGGCCGGTTGGCCGCCTCGCCGGTGCGGGCCGCGTCGAGGTCCACCACGTGGATCCAGCGGGCCCCGGCCTCGGCGAAGCGGCCGGCCACGGCGACCGGGTCGTCGCCGTAGACGGTCTCCTGCCCGAAGTCCCCCTCCACCAGCCGCACGCAGCGGCCGGCCCGCAGGTCGATGGCCGGGTAGAGGTCCATCAGCACTGGGCCGCGAAGTTGGAGAGCAGCTTCAGCCCCACTTCGCCTGATTTCTCGGGGTGGAACTGGGTGGCCCACAGCCGGTCCCGGCCGATGGCGGCGGTCACGGGACCGCCGTAGTCACACGTCGCCACCACCTCCTCGCCGGCGGGCCCGGCATAGGAGTGGACGAAGTACACCCACGGCTCGGGCCCGAGACCGGCCAGCAGCGGGCACTCCGGCCGGCGGACCGACAGCACGTTCCACTGCATCTGCGGCCGCTTCACCCGCCCCGGCAGCAGCCGGACGGTGCCGGGGACCAGGCCCAGCCCAGGGACGCCGGGCGACTCGTCGGAGCCCTCGTAGAGCATCTGCATCCCGACGCATATGCCGAGGAACGGCTTGCCGGCGGCCGCCGCGTCGAGCGCCACCCGGTCCAGGCCGCTGGCCCGCAGCGCCTCCATGCACCGGCCGAAGCTGCCCACCCCGGGGAGCACGACGGCGTCCGCATCGGCCGCCACCTCCGGGTCGGTGACCAGGCGGGCGTCGGCGCCGACGTGCTGCAGGGCCTTCTCGGCGGAGCGCAGGTTCCCGATGCCGTAGTCGAGTACGGCGATCAAAGTGTCCCCTTCGTGGACGGCACCCCCGACCCGTCCACCCGCACCGCGTCCCTCAGGGCCCGGGCGACACCCTTGAACGACGCCTCCAGAATGTGGTGGGTGTTGCGGCCGGAGATCATGCGGATGTGCAGCGTGATCCCCGCCGCGGTGACGAACGCCCGCCAGAACTCCTCGGCCAGCTGCGGGTCGAACGGCGGCGACCCGAGGGGGAACGCCTCGCCGCCGGCGCCCGGATCGACCTCGTAGAGCAGGAACGGACGGCCGGACAGGTCGAGCGCGACCGAGAGGAGCGCCTCGTCGAGCGGCAGGTCTATGGACGCGAAGCGCCGGACGCCGGCCTTGTCGCCGAGGGCCTGGCGCACGCACTCGCCCAGGGCGATACCCACGTCCTCCACGGTGTGGTGGGCGTCCACGGCCAGGTCGCCGTCGGCGGCGACGGTCAGGTCGAACCCTCCGTGCTTGCCCAGCTGGGCGACCATGTGGTCGAAGAACGGCAGCCCGGTGTGGACCGTCGCCTCCCCCGTCCCGTCGAGATCGACGGAGATCTCGATGCGGGTCTCCTTGGTGGACCGGCTGCGGGTGGCGCTCCTGCTCACAGAACCTCCTCCAGGGCGGAGAGGAAGCGGTCGTTCTCCTCCGGTGTGCCGACCGTGACCCGCAGGCACCCGGCCAGGCCGGGCCAGCTAGACGTGTCCCGCACCAGGACCCCCCTCTCCAGGAGCCCGTTCCAGACCTCGTCGCCCTTGCGGGTCGCGGGCCGGAACAGGATGAAGTTGGATTGAGAGGGCCAGGCGGTGACGGCCATCGTCCCGAAAGCGGCGAGGATCCGCTGGCGCTCGCGGACGATCAGCCCCACCCGCTCCTCCATTTGTCCCACGAACTCGACGGCCAGGCGCCCGGCGGCCTGCTTGAACGCGTCCAGGTGGTACGGCAGGGCCACCCGTTCCAGGGCGGCCACCACCGGCGCCGGCCCCACCAGGTAGCCGAGGCGGGCGGCGGCCATGGACCACGTCTTGGAGAAGGTCCGGGTCACCACCAGCGGCCGGTCGTCATCCACCATCTCCACCGCAG
>JAKAXG010000491.1 GCA_021827225.1 Actinomycetes bacterium
TCCGATCTCACCGCCGGTGGCGTGCGAGGTGAGGGTGATCGGGGCGTTCGGGTTCTGCCCGGCTATGGTCACCTGCAGGGTGAGCAGGCCGAGCAGGTTGACCGTCACAGGGGCGACGGTCTCCTCGGCCACGCTGCTCAGGCCGTAGCTGCCGTCGCTGTTCGGGCTGAGCATGGTGTAGGAGCTCGACTGGGCGGTGGCGGTGCCCGTGCCGGCGGTGTCGACCACCGGGTTGGTGTTGCCGGTCATGTCCACCGCCGACACGTCGGCGGCGTGGCCGTAGCCGTAGGAGAGGGGTTGACCGATGGGGCAGGCGCCCGGGTAGTAGACGGCGGACGCCGTGCCGTCGATCAGATTGGCGTTGACCACGGGGTTGACCGGGATGGAGAGGTTCTTGGTCACGGCCGGGCCGTTCGGCTGGGCGGTCTGCTGGGCCAGGCCGGCCAGATCGATCTGGTTGGGATCGAACCCGGTGCCGGAAGTGGTGCCGAGACCCACCTCCAGCCCGTCACCCCGACCGTAGGAGTTGATCTCCGGCGAGGCCGGCTCGGTGGGCTGGACCACGTTGCCGGTCTGGGAGGTGATGGCGCCGGTGAGCCCGGCGCTGCTGGTGCTGGCGCCCGAGAAGGCCTGGTCGACCTGGGCCAGGGTGGTGCTCCCGGCGGTGAGTGCCCCCAGGTGGACCTCCGTACCGGACGCGTAGCCGTGGAAGTCGGCGCTGGCGAAGGGCACTGATCCCGCTGTCTGGGCTCGGGCATCCGGGGTGGTCGCCAAAAGACCGAGGGACAATGCCCCCACGGTCGCCCCTAAGGCGATCCGACCGAACGACTTCCGCATGAAGATCCTCCCTACGCTGGGCGTGCTGACTGGGCCGCCCTACCCCGGACGGCGGCATGACAATAGAGCACTCCGGGTGACATGAGGTAACTAAGCCCCGAAAGACGCGCAATGGAGGGGCCGGCACCTGTGTTCCAATCCGGAAAAAAGGTACAAAATAGTTCAGACGCGTTGGGATCGGGCGCGGCGGGGCGGCCCGGTGGGCACCGGGTCCCCGTTTTTCCTACTCCCATCCCCGTGAGCCAGACTGGGACGCAAGTTGCCTGCTAGCGAGGAGTGAGGATGGCGAGCATCCAGGACAGTTTCGGCGCCCGGGCGGAGTTCTCCGTCGGCGGTTCGACCTACGAGATCTTCCGGCTGGACGCCGTCGAGGGCAGTGACCGCCTCCCGTACTCGCTGAAGATCCTCCTGGAGAACCTGCTGCGCAACGAGGACGGGGTCAGCGTCCGGGCCGACGACGTGCGGGCCCTGGCCGGCTGGGATCCCAGCGCCGAGCCCAGCCAGGAGATCGCCTTCGCCCCGGCCCGGATCCTGATGCAGGACTTCACCGGCGTTCCGGCGGTGGTCGACCTGGCGGCCATGCGCGACGCCATGAAGGAGCTGGGCGGCGATCCGGCCAAGGTGAACCCGCTGATCCCGGCCGAACTCGTGATCGACCACTCGATCATCGCCGACCACTACGGCACCACCGACGCATTCTCGAAGAACGCGGAGCTCGAATTCCAGCGCAACGAGGAGCGTTACCGGTTCCTGCGCTGGGGCCAGGGAGCCTTCGACACCCTGAGAGTCGTTCCTCCCAATACCGGGATCTGCCATCAGGTGAATCTGGAGTATCTGGCCCGGGTCGTATTTACCAATGAAGCCGGCCAGGCGTACCCCGACACGCTGCTCGGCACCGACTCGCATACCACGATGATCAACGGCCTGGGTGTCCTCGGTTGGGGCGTCGGCGGCATCGAGGCCGAGGCCGCCATGCTCGGCCAGCCGGTGTCGATGCTGATACCCCGGGTGGTCGGCTTCGAGCTGACCGGCACCCTGCCGGAGGGCTCCACCGCCACCGACCTGGTGCTGACCGTCACCGAGATGCTCCGCAGGCACGGGGTGGTGGGGAAGTTCGTCGAGTTCTTCGGCGAGGGCGTGTCGGCGGTCCCGCTGGCCAACCGGGCGACCATCGGCAACATGTCGCCCGAGTACGGCTCCACCTGCGCCATCTTCCCGGTGGACGAGGAGACCCTGAGGTACCTGCAGCTGACCGGCCGCAGCCCCGAGCGCATCGCCCTGGTGGAGGCCTACGCCAAGGAGCAGGGGCTGTGGCACGACCCGGCCCGCCGCCCGGAGTACTCCGAGCGGCTCAGCCTGGACCTCTCGACGGTGGTGCCCTCCCTGGCCGGCCCGGCCCGACCCCAGGACCGGGTCCGCCTGGACCAGGCGGCTCCCGAATACCGCAAGGCCGTGGTGAAGGTTCTGGGACGAAGTGCCGGCTCGGCTGCCCCCACGAACCCCACTCCGGTCACCCTGGATGACGGGACATCGTTCGACCTCGATCACGGACATGTCGTCATCGCCGCCATCACCTCCTGCACCAACACCTCCAACCCCTCGGTCATGGTGGCCGCCGGCCTGCTGGCCAAGAAGGCGGTGGAGAAGGGACTGCAGACCAAGCCGTGGGTGAAGACCACACTGGCCCCCGGCTCCAAGGTGGTCATGGACTACTACGAGCGGGCCGGGCTCACCCCTTACCTGGACAAGCTGGGCTTCGACCTGGTCGGCTACGGCTGCACCACCTGCATCGGCAACAGCGGGCCGCTCCTCCAGCCCATCTCCGACGCGGTGGCGGCCGGTGACCTGTCGGTGGTGTCGGTGCTGTCGGGCAACCGCAACTTCGAGGGACGCATCAGCCCGGACGTGCGGATGAACTACCTGGCCTCACCGCCGCTGGTGGTGGCCTACGCCCTGGCCGGATCGATGAACCTCGACATCGTCAACGAGCCCCTGGGCCAGGGCTCGGACGGGCAGCCGGTGTACCTGCGTGACATCTGGCCGTCCCCGCAGGAGGTGGCCGACGTGGTCGGCTCGTCGATCGCGTCGGAGATGTTCTCCGGATCCTACGGATCCGTCTTCGAGGGCGACGAGCGCTGGCGCAGCCTGGACGTGCCGACCGGGGACGCCTACGCCTGGGACTCCACCTCCACCTACGTCCGCCAGCCCCCGTACTTCGAGGGCATGACCATGTCGCCGGAGCCGCTCTGCGACGTGCAGGGCGCCCGGGTCCTGGCCAAGCTCGGGGACTCGGTCACCACCGACCACATCTCCCCGGCCGGCAACATCCGCCGGGACGGCCCGGCCGGCCGGTGGCTGGTCGACGGGGGAGTGGACCCGGCCGACTTCAACTCCTACGGCTCGCGCCGGGGGAACCACGAGGTGATGATCCGCGGCACGTTCGCCAACATCCGGCTGCGCAACCAGCTGGCCCCCGGCACCGAGGGCGGGGTTTCCCGGCACCTGCCCGACGGTGAGCAGATGTCCATCTACGACGCCGCCAAGCGCTACGAGTCCGAGGGGGTCCCGCTGGTCATCCTGGCCGGCAAGGAGTACGGGTCGGGCTCATCCCGCGACTGGGCGGCCAAGGGAACAGCCCTGCTCGGCGTCAAGGCCGTGCTGGCCGAGAGCTTCGAACGGATCCACCGGTCGAACCTGGTCGGTATGGGCATCCTGCCCCTGCAGTTCACAGAGGGTCAGACGGCCGAGTCACTCGGGCTGACCGGCGAGGAGGTCTTCGACATCACGGGTCTGGAGGGGCTCTCCGAAGGGTCCCCCCTGCCCCGGAAGCTGTCGGTGACGGCGGCCCGGCCGGGCGGCGACCCGGTGCAGTTCGACGTCACGCTGCGCATCGACACCCCGAAGGAGGCGGAGTACTACCGCCACGGGGGCATCCTGCTCTACGTCCTGCGCCAGCTTCGTAACTCCTGACAGACCACGGGCCGGGTCCGGGGCGGCGCCCCGGACCCGGGGAGCCGGCAGGTCACACCGACGGCGGGTGAAGCCCCTGCTCCGGCTCCAGGTTGGCGGCCACCACCCGCTCCAGCACCTCGAGCATGGCCCGGGCCGGGGCGCTCGGCCGTCCCCGGCGACGCAGGGCCAGGCCCACGGTCCGGCGGGGGAGGCCCATCACCCGGATCTGGTGCACACCGAAACCCTCGGTGGCGCCGGTGGCCGGCAGGATGGCCGGCCCGTAGCCGCGCAGCGTCAGCGAGGCGATGAGGCGGACTCCGTCCAGCTCGGCCCTGGGGTTCAGGATCACGCCGGCGGCCTGCCCGGCCTGGTCGATCTCCTTCCGGAAGCTGGTACCCGGGGCGGGCAGCAGCAGCTCCAGCCCCCCGAGGTGGCTCATGTCGACCGAGTCCCGGCCGGCCAGGGGGTGGCCGGCGGGCACCACCAGG
>JAKAXG010000492.1 GCA_021827225.1 Actinomycetes bacterium
AGATCTGGCGGGTGGTCGGCGGGTGGCCGGCGGGTGGTCGGCGGGTGGCCGGCGGGCTCAGCGGCTGGCCGGCGCCGCCAGGCCCAGGTTGGCGTAGATCTGGCGGGTGGCCCGGGAGCGGTTCAGCGTGTAGAAGTGCAGACCGGGCGCCCCGCGGTCCAGCAGCTCCTGGCAGAGCTCGGTGGCCAGGTCGATCCCCGCCCGGCGGACCGAGTCGGCGTCGCCGGCGCTCTCCAGGACGGCGACCATGTCGGGCGGCACGGCCGCGCCCATGGCGGCCATCCGGGAGATGCCGCCCAGGCTGGTCACCGGCATGATCCCGGGGACAACGGGCTTGTCGATGCCCCGGGCCCGGAGGTCCTCCACCAGGCCGAGGTACTCCTCGGGCCGGAAGAAGAACTGCGTCACCGCGAAGTCGGCGAGTCGCAGCTTCTCGGCCAGCCAGTCCCGGTCGGACCTCAGATCCGGGGACTGGGGGTGCCCGATGGGATGGGCGGCCACCCCGATGGAGAAGCCGCCGATGGCCCGGGCCAGCTCCACCAGCTCGATGGCGTGGCGCAGCTCGCCCTCGGCGGCCTCCGGATCGGTGGGCGGGTCCCCGCCGAGAGCCATGAGGTTGTCCACGCCCGCCTTGCGCAGATCGACGAGGATCTCGGCCAGCTCCAGCCGGGTGTGGGCGGCGCACACCAGATGGGCCATGGGGTTGAGGGTGGTGGTGCGCAGCATGCCCACCACCAGGTCGTAGGTGCGCCGCCGGGAGGACCGGCCACCCCGGTAGGTGACCGACACGAACGACGGGTGCAGCGGCTGCAGGTCGAGCAGGGCCTCCACCAGGGCGGCGTGCTCGGCATCGTCTTTGGGCGGGAAGAACTCGAAGGAAAAGGTCCGTCCTGCCGCCAGGAGCTCGCCGATGGGGGCCATTCCTGGAGGATAGGTGACGTCGAGTAGCGTCTACGTGTGGTTAACGAGTCCCCCCGACTAGGTGTGCTGGCGTCGGGGACCGGCACCGTCTTGCAGGCCATCCTGGAGTCCGGCATAACGGTCGCGGTGGTGCTTCTCGACCGGCCGTGCCGGGCCGCCGACCTGGCCGCCCAGGCCGGCGTGCCGGTGGAGATCGTCGAGCGGGAGAGTTACGGCCCCGACTTCGACCGGGACGGCTACACCCACCGGGTGGTCGAGGCCCTGAAGCGCCACCGGATCGACGTGGTGGCCATGGCCGGATTCGGGACCGTCCTGGCCCGGCCCATCTTCGACGTCTACCCGGACCGGATCCTCAACACCCACCCGGCGCTGCTGCCGGCGTTCAAGGGGTGGCACGCGGTCCGCGACGCCCTCGTCGCCGGCGTGAAGGTGACCGGCACCACCGTGCACATCGCCACCGAGGACGTCGATGCCGGACCGATCCTGGCCCAGGAGCCGGTACGGGTGCAGGAGGGCGACACCGAGGCGTCCCTGCACGAGCGGATCAAGGAGGTGGAGCGCCGCCTGTACCCCGCTACCATCCGGCACTTCCTCGAGACCATCGACCTGACAGCTGAAATGACAGAAGAAGGAGCCACCCGATGAGGGTCCTGCTTTCGGTCTACGACAAGACCGGCCTGGAAGAGTTCGCCCGAGCGCTGGTCGAGCTGGGCCACGACCTGATCGCCAGCGGCGGCACGGCGGCCGCCCTGGAGGCCGCCGGGATCCCCCACTCCACCGTCGAGAGCGTCACCGACGCCCCCGAGATGCTGGGCGGCCGGGTGAAGACGCTCCACCCCCGCCTGCACGGCGGCATCCTGGCCGATCTGGACAAAGAGCAGCACCGCGCCGACCTGGCCGCTCAGGGCATAGAGCCGATCGGGCTGGTGGTCTGCAACCTCTACCCGTTCCGGTCCAACCCCTCGATCGAGCTCATCGACGTGGGCGGCCCGACCATGGTGCGGGCGGCGGCCAAGAACTGGGCCCACGTGGCGTCGGTGGTGGACCCGGCCGACTACCTGGCGGTGCTGGAGGAACTGCGGCGCGACGGCCGGCTGAGCGACGGGCTCCGGCGCCGGCTGGCGGCGGCCGCGTTCGCCCACACCGCGGCCTACGACGCGGCCATCGCCAACTGGTTCGCCGAGGAGGTGGCCGAGACCCCGTCGGCCGGCGGCGCCGGGGAGCTGCCGGCCTCGGTGCACCTGTCCCTGGAGAAGGCCCAGGACCTGCGCTACGGGGAGAACCCCCACCAGCGGGGCGCCCGCTACCGGCTGAGCGGCGAGAAGAGCTGGTGGGACGAGGTGGTCCAGCACGGCGGGATGGCTCTGTCCTACCTGAACCTCTACGACGCCGACGCGGCGTGGCGGCTGGTCCACCAGCTCGCCGACCTGGGGCCGGCGGCCGCGGTGGTGGTCAAGCACGCCAACCCCTGCGGGGCGGCGGTGGCCGACGACGCCCTCACGGCCTACGACCGGGCGTTCGAATGCGACCCGATGTCGGCCTTCGGCGGCATCGTGGCCCTCACCTCCCCGGTCACCGAAGCGGTGGCGGCGGAAATGGTCGGCAACGCCAAGGCCGACGTGCTCATCGCCCCCTCCTACGAGCCGGCGGCGTTGGAGCTGTTCGCCTCCAAGCGCAAGAACATGCGGGTCCTGTCCGCCCCCGCCCCCGGATCGGACCGGTGGCACCTGCGCCAGATCAGCGGGGGCTGGCTGGTCCAGGACCCCTACGTGTTCGCCACCGGGCGGTCCGACTGGCGGGTGGTGACCAAGGCCCAGCCCACCGACGGGAACTGGCGGGACCTGGAGCTGGCCTGGCGGGTCTGCGCCTGGGTCAAGTCCAACGCCATCGTGCTGGCCGCCAACGGCATGGCCGTCGGCATCGGCGGCGGCCAGCAGAACCGGGTGACCCCCGGGGAGATCGCCACCGCCCGGGCCGCCGGCCGAGCCAAGGGCGGGGCGGCGGCCAGCGACGCCTTCTTCCCCTTCCGCGACGGGCTGGACGCCTGCGCGGCGGCGGGGGTGGCGGCGGTCATCCAACCCGGCGGCTCGGTGCGCGACGAAGAGGTCATCGCCGCGGCCGACGAGCACGGCCTGGTCATGGTCTTCACCGGTGAAAGGCAGTTCCAGCATTGAGCAATCCAGCCAGCCCCTACGCCGTCCCGGGGCGGTGCCTGTGATGGCCGCCAATGTCATGGCCGGCGGCCCGGTCGCCGAGGCGGTCCTCGACGACGTGACCAAGCGCGTCGCCCGGCTGGCCGAGGCCGGCGAGTCCGTCGGTCTGGCCACCGTGCTGGTCGGGGACGACCCGGCCAGCGCCGGCTACGTCGCCAAGAAGCACGAGGCCTGCGAACGGGTGGGGATCGTGTCGGTGGACATCCGCATCCCCGCCGACCGCACCCAGGCCGACCTGCTGGAAGCCCTGGGCCACCTGAACGCCGACCCGGCCATCGACGGCTACATCATCCAGCACCCGGTGCCGCCCGGGTTCGACTTCAACGCGGCGGTGGCCGCCATGGACCCGGCCAAGGACGCCGACGGCCTGCACCCCATGAACCTGGGTCTGCTGGCCCTGGGCGAGCAGGGACCGCCCCGCCCCTGCACCCCGCTCGGCATCCAGGCGATGCTCCTCCACTACGACATCCCGGTGGCCGGCCGGCGGATGGTGATCGTGGGGCGGGGGCCGACACTGGGCCGGCCGTTGTCCATGCTCATGTCGCTGAAGGAGCCGGGAGCCAACGCGGCGGTGACCGTGGTCCACACCGGGGTGGCGGACTGGCGCGACATCACCCGGGAAGCGGACATCGTGGTGGGCGCCGCCGGCGTACCCAACATGATCACCCCCGACGTGATCAAGCCCGGGGCGGTGGTCATCGGCGGGGGCATGACCTGGCAGGGGCGCAAGGCCCTGTCCGACGTGGACGAGTCGTGCGCGGAGGTGGCCGGGTGGGTCACCCCCCGCCTCGGCGGGGTCGGGGTGACCACGGTGGCCATGCTCCTGCGCAACACGGTGGCGGCGGCGGAGCGGCGGGCGGCGCGGGCGCGGGGGTAGCCGCCGGCGGCCGGTTGTCGGTTCTCGGTTGTCGGCGACCCGCCGGCACCGCCGGGCTCCGGCCGCCCCGCCTGCACCTGGCGCGGCCTCCAACCGGCGAAATCTGTACCCTTTTACCAAATCTGTACGGTCAGAGCCCCGGGGGCAGCGCCGGGCGTGGAATTCCGTCCCAGATTTGACGGAACGGTACAGATTTCCAGAGCCGAGGGTCGCCGGCGGCGGGGGGCCCGGCGGGCGGGAGCAGGGGGCCGGGCGGGAGCAG
>JAKAXG010000493.1 GCA_021827225.1 Actinomycetes bacterium
GTCGTCCTCCTCCGGTTCGTCTGCCTCGGAGTCTTCGTCCTCCTCGTCGCCAGCCGGCGGATCGTCGTCAGGGTCGTCCTCTTCCTCGTCTTCCTCGTCGGCCGGCTCGTCGAGCGCCAAGGCGTCCTAGGCACCGACCCGGGCGCTTCGTGGCCACGGCCGAGATCGCCATCATCGGCGGGTCCGGCTTCTACCGCTTCCTCGAGGACGCGACGGAAGTCGATGTCGACACGCCGTTCGGGCCCCCGTCCGGTCCGGTCACGCTCGGCGCCGTCGGCGGCCGGCAGGTCGCGTTCCTGGCCCGGCACGGCCCCCGCCACCACCTCGCCCCCCACACCGTCAACTACCGGGCCAACCTGTGGGCCCTGCGTCAACTCGGCGTGCGCCGGGTGATCGCCCCCTGCGCCGTCGGTTCCCTCCAGCCGGGGATGGGGCCGGGGGACCTGGTCATCCTGGACCAGCTGCTCGACCGCACCTGGGGCCGGCCCGACACCTTCGTGGAGGGGCCCACCGTGGACCACGTGAGCTTCGCCGAGCCGTACTGCGCCGAGCTGGGCTCGGTCCTCGCCGACTCGGCCATGGCCCCGGGGGGCTGGCCGGGCGGGAGGGTGCACACCGGCGGCAGCGTGGTGGTGATCCAGGGTCCCCGCTTCTCCACCCGGGCGGAGTCCCGCTGGTACGCCGGCGCCGGCTTCGACGTGATCAACATGACCCAGTACCCCGAGGCCTACCTGGCCCGGGAGCTGGGGCTCTGCTACGCCGGCGTGGCCCTGGTGACCGACCGCGACGCCGGCGTGGAGGGCGACCCGTCGGTGGCGGCGGTCACCATCCACGCCGCCATGGAGGTCCTGGCCGCCAACGTGGAACACACCCGGGGCCTGCTCGCCGCCGCCATCCCGGCCATCCCCACCACCCCGGCCTGCTCCTGCCGGTCGGCGGGGGCGCCCAGCCTGGCCCTGTAGACCCGCCCCGCCGGCGGGGCCGGTCCCTGGCGGGCCTGGACGCTGGCTGCCGGACGCTGGCTGCCGGCGCTGGCTGCCGGGACTGCGATCGAGCCGGCGCTGGGCCGAAATCTGTACCAGTCCCCCAAATCTGTACCCGACCAGCGTGGGAAACCATGAAAATGTACAGATTTCGAGAAGACGTACAGATTTCGACCTGGTCCGGATCCGGCGGGGGGCCGGGGCGCCGGGCCGGGAGGGCGGGGCCGGCGGAGGTCCGGCCGGGCCGGGAGGCCGCGGGGCCGGCGGCCCCGTGGTCCGAGGGGTGGTTCTAGGCCGGCGAGCCGGGGTCGTGCTCGGCGTGGACGCCGGTGCCGACCGGGCAGGAGACGCCGGTGCCTCCGAGACCGCAGTAGCCGCCCGGGTTCTTGGCCAGGTACTGCTGGTGGTAGTCCTCGGCGTAGTAGAAGCCGCCCTCGGGGAGGTAGGCCACCTCCGTGGTGATCGGCGGGTAACCGGACTCCGAGAGGGCCTGGTTGTAGGCGTCCATGGACCGCTTCGCCGCCTCCAACTGGTCCTGGTCGGTGACGAAGATGGCCGAGCGGTACTGGGTGCCGATGTCGTTGCCCTGGCGCATGCCCTGGGTGGGGTCGTGCGACTCCCAGAAGGTCTTGAGCAGCTCGTCGTAGCCGGTCACCGCCGGGTCCCACACGACCAGCACCACCTCGGCGTGGCCGGTGCGGCCGCTGCACACCTCCTCGTAGGTGGGGTTGGGGGTGTAGCCGCCGGCGTAGCCGGCGGCGGTGGTCCACACCCCGGGGGCGGTCCAGAACCGCCGCTCCGCGCCCCAGAAGCAGCCGAGGCCGAACACGGCGGTGCCGTAGCCCTCCGGGAAGGGCGGCTTCAGGGGCTGGCCGTTGACGAAGTGGCGCTCGGGTACCGGCATCGGGGTGCTGCGACCGGGCAGGGCGTCGGCCGGGTCGACCATCTGGGTCTTGTGGCGGGAGAAGAGCACCCCACCAGCGTACGACCGATCAGAACAGCTCGGGCAGCTCGCCCAAATACAGCGGCTCGGCGGGCGGCCCGTCGGCCAGGAACCGTCCCAGCTGCTCGGGCAGCCACGGGGGCAGCACCCGGCCGCCGGCGCCGACCATGGCCTCCAGCCGGTCGAGCTCCCACCACCGCAGCCCGGAGAAGGCCAGCGCCTCCATGGCCTCCAGCCCGCCGGGCCGGTACTCCGGGCTACCGTCCCCGCCGGCGGCGACGCGGGCCACGTGGATGTGCTCGAGCTGGTCGAAGCGCAGCCCGGCGAAGGTGTAGCGGGCCCGGTGCTGCCATACGCTCGGCCCGACCACCGCGGCACGGATGCCGGTCTCCTCGTAGAGCTCCCGGGCGGCGGCGGCGGCACTCGACTCCCCCGCCTCTATCCCCCCGCCGGGGATCTCCCACCACTGCCCCTTGGACGGGTCGGCCGGGTCGCGCGCCTCGAGCAGCAGCACCCGGTCGCGGTCATCGAGGACCACCACCCGGGCGGCCTCCCTGCGGTAGGTCCACAAGCCGGCGCTACTCGCCGCTCATGGAGACGTCCGAGAGGGCCAGGGTCAGCCCCGACGCCGACGACGGCAGCCGCTCCAGGTCGCTGCCGACCGCCACCACGCCGCTCAGCATCCGCTGCAGGGTCGAGGCGATGGTGAACTCGCGCACCGGCCCGGCCAGCTCCCCGCCGCGGATCAGCACCCCCTCGGCGCCGACCGAGAAGTCGCCGCTCACCGGGTTGACACCGGAGTGGATGCCCGACACCGACTGCACCAGCAGCCCGTCGCCCACCTGGCGGAGGATCTGCTCCGGCGACAGCTGCCCGGGGATGAGGGCCACCGCCCGGGCCCCGGTGCCGGGGGCGCTGCGGTACCCGGCGCGCACCGCGGAGCCGGTCGAGGCGGTCCCGGCCCGGCGGGCCGAGTAGGTGTTGTACAGGAAGCACCTGAGCATCCCGCCGTCGATCAGGACGTTGCGCCTGGTGGCCAGCCCTTCGGCGTCGTAGCGGGTGGCGGAGTAGGCGTCGGGGTCGGTGGGGTCGTCCACCAGGGTGAAGTCCGGGACCGAGACCTGCTCGCCGACCCGCTCGGCGAACAGCGAGCGGCCCTTCAGCACCGACTCGCCGTCCAGCGTCCCGGCCAGGATGCCGAGCAGGGTGGCCGTGATCCGCGGCTCCAGCACCACCGTCACGTGGGCCGAGCGGGGCTTCACCGCTCCCAGCAGCCGGGTCGCTCTCTCGACGGCGTCGGAGGCGGCCTTGCCCAGCTCCAGCTCCCCGGGGCTGCGGCCGACCGAGTACCCGCCGCCGGTCTGGGACTCGCCGCCGTCGGCGGCCACCGCGTCGGCCGACAGGTAGCAGGCGGTGCGGCGCGACGACGCCCGGATGCCGGTGCTCGACGCCACCGCCGACTCCACCGCGGCGTCGCCCCACGACGCCGACTCCACCTGGCGGATACGCGGGTCACCGGCTCGGACGGCCCGCTCCAGCTCCAACGCCTGCGCCACCTTGGCGTCGGTGGAAAACGAGGCCAGCTCCTCGCGCCACAGGTCGAGGGAGGCGGGCTCGACGCCGTCGGGGCGGGCCAGGCCGAGGTACTCGTCCTCGGTGGCGAACCCGGCGTTGTCGCGGGCCTCCGCCAGGGTCTCGGCGATGACGTCCGGGTCGAGCGACCCGGCGTAGGCGAAGCCCTGGCGGTGCCCGGATATCACCCGGATGCCGATGCCGGCGGACTCCGCCGAGGACAGGGACTCGACGTCGCCGCTGTACACCTCGATCTCGGTGCTGCGCTCGCGGGCGACGTAGGCCTCGACCTCCTCGCCGTCGCGGGCCCAGCCGGCGACCCGCTCGGCCAGCTCGAGCAGCTCCCCGGCGGAGGGGGCGGCACCCGCGGCGCGGCCCTCGGTGACGGTCATCGGGCGGTACCGCCCACGGTGAGGGCGGTGACCCGCAGGGTCGGCTGGCCGTCGCCGACGGGGACGCCCTGGCCGTTCTTGCCGCACGTGCCGGGGCTGCCCATGGCGAAGTCGTTGCCGACCACGTCGATGTTGCGCAGGACGTCGGGGCCGTTGCCGATGAGGTTGGCGTCGCGCAGCGGCTCGGTGATCCGGCCGTCCTCGATCAGATACGCCTCGGTCATGCCGAAGACGAAGTCGCCGGTCACGGTGTTCACCTGGCCGCCCCCCAGCTGGGCCACATAGACCCCGCGGGGCGTCTGGCGGATGATCTCCTCCGGGTCCTCCCGGCCGGCCAGCACGAAGGTGTTGGTCATGCGCACCATGGGCAGGTC
>JAKAXG010000494.1 GCA_021827225.1 Actinomycetes bacterium
CGCCGCACTGGCCTCGGTCGCCGCCGCTGTCGCTCCCCGATGGCCGTGGGCGACCGTAACTCTCGGTCTCCTCGCCGCCGCCTACGCGCTGGCAACCCAGTCGACCGGCATGACGGTCAAGATCCCAGCCTCCGTCGCGATGGCGGCCGCCTTGTGGACGCTCCACCTCCTCCACTCCCTCGCAGCAGGGATCCCCCGCCGAGCCAGCATCAGCCCCGCCGCGCTTCGCTCCTGGAGGCGCAGACTGCTCACCGTCCTCTCGGCGGCGCTGCCGGTCACGGCCCTGACCGGGCTGGCCGGCGCCGGATCCCCCTCGTGGCTGTGGCTGAAGACGCTGGGTCTCATCGCCGCTGGCGGCATCGCCGCAGTTCCCGGGCTGCTCGCGCTACGCAGCGCCAGGGGCGCCGCGGAACGGACCGGGTCCTGACCGCTGCACTCACCGGGTGCCGCGCTACGTGGCCGGCGCCGCCCCCCTCGATCTGGGCTGTGATGAGCCGAGCGGTGAACCCGGGCAGGTGGCGGCCATCCGGCCCCGAATGACTTCCCGTGCGGAAATCGCAGGACACAAGCGGCCGGGCCGGCCTGTCACGGCGCCAATTCCTCACCGCGGCGGCGGGCGGCGCGGGCATGCTCGTGGCCGGCCCGGTGCTGGCCCGCTTCGGTGACAGGGCGGTCGCCGCCACCCCGAGCCCGGCGCCGGGACTACCACCCCGCCACGAGGTGTGGTCCTGGCAGCAGCAGCTGGTCGATTTCGGCACCCGCTACACCGGCAGCCCGGGCCACGACCGCTTCGTCGACTGGCTGAGCGAGCAGTTCGGCCGGGTCCCCGGCATGGCCACCGTCCGGGACCGCCACACGTTCAACCGCTGGCTGGCCCGCAGCTGGTCGCTGCAGGTGAACCAGCCCGCCTCCGCCGGTCGGTCCGGTCCCGTGCCCCTCACCTACTACTACCCGTACTCGGGTACCACCACCGAGGCGGGGGTCAGCGGGCCGCTCGTGGACCTGGGCACCTACGCCCCGGCGGTGCCGGGCACGTCCGGGACGGGCTACACCCCGGAGTTCTGGGCGCCGGCGAAAGGCGGGATCGCCCTGGTCCGCTCCGCCCCGTCGACCTTCCCGCTGGCCGTGGGCCAGGCCGCGACCGGCGGTTACGAACCGGGGAAGTCCAGCGGGCAGGCGGCCGCCGACTACGAGCGGTACATCGCCGCCATGACCAACCCGGCGTTCCAGGGCATCTTCTACCCCATCCCGCTCCTCGACGCCCGCAACGCCGGCGTCCTCGGCGTCGTCTGCGTCTGGACGGGAATGCCCGACGACGAGGTGGCCAACCAGTACAACCCGTTCATCACCCCCTACGCCACCGCCTCCGGCCTGGCCACCCCGGGCGATCCCGGCTGCCCGGCCGTCTGGGTCGGCGAGGCGACCGGCGCATCGCTGGCCCGGGGGGCGGCCACCCGGCAGGCCACCGCCACCCTCCGGCTGACCGCCGACATCACCGCGGGGGCGGCCACCGACACCGTCTGGGGCGTGCTGAAGGGCGACTCCCCCGGCTCGGGCAACCTCATCGTCAACACCCACACCGACGGCCCCAACGCCACCGAGGAGAACGGCGCCCTGGGCATGCTGGCCCTGGCCCAGCGGGCCGCCCGCCTACCGCAGCGCCGGCGGGACCTGTACTTCGTGATGGTGACCGGCCACTTCCAGCTGCCGCAGTTCACCCGGACCATCCCCCTGGCCCGTCCGGAGGTGGGCAGCGACGCCACCAGCGTGTGGATGCTCGACCATCCCGGCAGCTACCAGGCGGCCAGAGCCGGCGTGACGGTGGAGCACCTGGGCTGCACCAGGTGGGACATCGACCCGCAGACCGGTGGCTACGAGGCGGTGGGCGGCTTCGAGTGGGGCGCCACCTACACCGAACAGCACGAAGGGTCGCTGAACCCGGTCAACTTCGAGCAGCAGGCCTACCTGGACGCGGTGGCCGCCGTCAACGCCGCCGGAGGGATCGACTACCCGGTCGCCACGCTGGGGCCCGGACCGGTGTACCTGGGCGAGGGCGCCCCCCTCTACGCCGGCGGGCTGGGCACCGTGTCGCTGTGCCCGGCACCGACCTACCTGCTCCAGGCCGGCGACCCCCGCCGGCCCGACCTGCTGGACCTCGACAAGCTCGACGCCGATCTGATGTACGGCCAGATCGCCGCCCTGGCCCGCACGCTGGACACCTTCGACTCGGCGCCGGACGAAATGTTCTGACGGGGGTGGCCTCCCGGCGAGGCTCAGCAGATGCGTGGCAGGGCATCGCCGACCAGGGTGTCGACGATGCGGGTGCCGCCGAGACGGGTGACCATGACGACGACCCCGCGGGGTTCGCGGCCGATCCGGCCGATGACCCTGGCTCCCGTCCCGGCCTTCGTGCCGTGCAGGGCGGCGAGGGCGGCGCCGGCCTCGCCGGGAGCCACCACCGCCACCATCGTGCCCTCGTTCGCCACGTAGAGGGGGTCTATCCCGAGCATCTCGCAGGCGGCCCCGACCGTCGGGCGCACCGGGAGCTCCGTCTCCTCCAGCACGACGGCCAGGTGGCTGGCCGCCGCCAGCTCGTTGCAGACGGTCGCCAGTCCGCCCCTGGTGGCGTCCCGCAGCCACCGGGTGGCGGGGGCGGCGCCCAGCAGCGTCTCGGCGGCTTCGTGCAGTGGTGCGGTGTCGGAGCGGATGTCGGCCTCCAGGGCCAGGTCCCCTCTGGCCAGCATCACCGCCATGCCGTGGTCGCCGATGGGGCCGGTGACGATCACCGCGTCGCCGTCGCGCACCTGTGACGCCCCGAGGTGGCGGCCGGCGGGGATGGACCCCACCCCGGCGGTGGTGATGTACATGCCGTCGGCGGCTCCCCGGTCGACGACCTTGGTGTCCCCCGTGACGATCCTGACGCCGACGGCCCGTGCCGCGGCGGCCATGTCGTCGACGATGTCGCGCAGGTCGGCCACGGGGAAGCCCTCTTCGAGCACGAAGGCGGCGCTGACGGCCAGGGGGCGGGCCCCGACCACGGCCAGGTCGTTGACCGTGCCGTTGACCGCCAGATGGCCGATGGAGCCTCCCGGGAAGCGCAGCGGCTTGACCACGTAGGAGTCGGTCGTGAAGGCCAGAGTCTCCCCGGAGGGCAGCCGGAGGCAGGCGGCGTCGGCCCGCTCGCCGGGAGGTTCGGCGTCGAAGGCGGGCCCGAAGACGGCCTCCAGCAACGCCGCTGACGCCTTACCCCCCGCTCCGTGGGCCAGGGTGATGGTGTCGTCGGGCAGCCGGGGCCGGCGGTGCCGGAAGGATTCGATCCGTTCGAGGACCGCGGCTTCGCTGGTCGGGCGGTCGGGCGATGGCTGGTTGCTCACCTCGGGCTTGCCTCCACGATCGATATCGCCACCCCGGCGTGGACCAGCACAACGTCGCCGGGGGCGACGGGGTCGACCAGGGTGACGTCGACGGTCTCCGTTCTCCCTGCTGCCAGCACCTCGGCCGTCGAGGCGTCGAGGAGGGCTCGGACCTCGGCGGGGCGACCCTCGTCCGAGCAGGTTATGCACACCTCGGCCGGGCAGGCCGGCGGAGGGCCGCCGGCCGGCGGCGGCCCGGCGGTCACCGCCCACCCCCCGGCGGGAGGAGCGGGGACGCCCCGGCTGCGATCTGGCCCAGGGCGATGCCGCCGTCGTTCGGCGGGACCAGGTCGTGGGTGATCAGGCCGATCCCGCTGCCGGACAGCTCGGCGCGGATCATGTCCACCAAAAGCGGGTTCTGGAACACACCCCCGCTGAGGGCCACCGTGGCGATCCCCCGTTGCCGGCACAGCTGGCGGCCGTATCCGGCGACCAGGGCGGCGACCGACCGGTGGAAGCGGTGGGCGATCACCGGTACCGGAGTGCCTCCGGCCATATCGGCGAGGACGGCGACGAGGACCGGGGCCGGGTCGATCTCCCCGGACCGCACCGCGAACCGGTAGGCGCCCTCCGGCCGCCGGGCGTGCGCCGCCACCGCCTCGAGGGCGACGGCGGCCTGAGCCTCGAATGTGGCCTGCTGGCACAGGCCCAGCAGGGAGCTGACGGCGTCGAAGAGCCGTCCCATGCTCGACGTCGGGGTGCAGGCGGTGCCCCGCTCCAGCTGCCGGGCGAGCACGGCCAGCTCCTGCGGGCCGGCCGCCCGGACGGGCGCCAGCCCCGGCTGCCAGGCGATACCGGCCGCCCGCAGATGGGCCAGGGCCATCCGGTACGGCCGCCGCACCGTCGTG
>JAKAXG010000495.1 GCA_021827225.1 Actinomycetes bacterium
GATGCGCCGCCCACGACACACCGACGGCTGGTGGATCCGCTGCCGCGCCACGAGCCCCCCGGTGCGCAGGCCAGAGCAGAGCAGGTCCCGGGCGGCCCGCCCAGGGGGTGCCGGCCTCCAGCCATCCCCGCTGATCACTGCCGCCGCCGGTACGGGCGGCAGGCGATCGGAGGTCAAGCCGAGGTGGGGTGCTGCCCGGCGTGGTGCAGCTCCTCACCGACCACATCGGCCCAGCGGTCGATCTCGTCCCAGTCCCGGAAATCGCCGTAGCGGCCCCCCATCATCCGGAACCGGACCCGGCCGGCGCCGCTCAGGTGGTCCTTACGTATGACCCCGGAGAAGAGGCGGTGTCCTTTCGGGCGCACCAGCGGTGACAGCTTCTCGGCGGTCTGGCCCTCCTCCATCCGGGCCCAGCCCTGGAGGCGGCGGGGGAGCGCTTCGGGCATCCCGACGGTGAAGAGCCACACCGGGAGCGGTCCGAGCCGGTCAGCGAAACGGGCCAGGAAGGTCATCGCCTCGGGAAGCCACGCCTGGTCGTGGAGGGCGCTTCCGAGGATGACGGCGTCGTAGCCCGACAGGTCGGTGACCTCGTCCATCGGCCGGCAGTCGACGTCGTCGCCGGCGGAGCGCAGGCGGCCGGCGATCCGCTCGGCGATGGAGGCGGTGGAGCCGTGGCGGCTGGCGTAGGCCACCAGCTCCCGGGTCCTCCCGCCGTCGTCGGAGCCACCGGGCACGCTCATGCCCCCAGGGTGAAGGGTGGGTAGCGGTCAGTGAGCAATCCCACGTAGGCCTGGACCCGGAGGCCGTAGCGGTAGACGTCGACGAGGTAGTCCCGGGCACCGTGGGGGTACTCCGCGGAGACCAGGACGGCGATGACGCCGAAGACCAGCACGCCGACGGCCCCGATCCACAACGCCAACAGCACGAAGTAGTGGGGGACGGCCAGGAACCACTTGTAGAGCGGGGCCCAGCGGTTGAGCTGCTCCGGGTAGTCGAAGTCGACGGCGGTATGCGGCTCCATCCGGTCGTCGCCGGCGGACGTGGCGAAGTCGAACGGGGGATAGTCCTCGTGCAGGAACAGCGCATAGCTCACGGCCCGCCACTCGTAGCGGTAGCACATGGCCATGGCGTCGAAGACGGGCCGGGGGATCTCCTCGGTGAAGAGCACCGTGATCAGGCTGACCAGCGTCAGGGCGCTGCGAAGGTACCCGAGGGCGCCGGCAACCAGCAGCTGGGGGATGGCCAGCAGCCAGTTGACCAGGGGCCGCCAGCGGGCCATGTGGTAGTCCGCCGAGAAGTCCAGGCGGGCGGGGTAGGACACCGGAATGGACAACGCGACCCCCTAAGCCGGGGACCGGGCGGGAAAGGCCGATCGGACCATGGCAACCTCCGCAGCGTTCGTAGCCCGGCGGCGCAGGGCCCACCGGTCGCTGATGGAGATCATGTCCCCGCCGCCCACCGGGACGGGAGGTACCTAAGTCACTAAAGACCGAGTTGGGCCCGGCGCAGCGTGGCGACCGCCTCGGGATCTCCGTCTGTCTCCACCCGGGTGGCGTCCTGGCGGCCGAAGGCGAACAGCACCAGCTCGCCCGGGGCGCCGGTCACGGTGACCACAGGCTCGCCGCCCTTGGCCGCCACCTCGCCGAAACCGGGCGCCCGCAGGGTCACCCCCACCGGCGAGCGGCGCATCAGGGCGCGTCCCATCGTCTTCAACCGGGACCACAGAGCCCGCTCCAGCCCGGGATCGAGCGTCCGGGGTTCCCAGCCGGGACGGGCCCGCCGCACGTCCTCGAGATGAACGAAGTACTCGACGGTGTTCATGGTCTCGTTGACGGCGTTGAGGCTGAGCGGGAAGGGCGGCCCGTTGCGAACGGTCTCCACCAGCTTCTCCCACGGCCGGCCGCCCTTCACCCCTTCCTGAACCCGCTCGGTGTAGCCCGACAGGGGCTTGACCAGGATGCCGGCGGCGGCGTCCGGGCGGCGCTCCCTGACCACCAGATGGGCGGCCAGGTCGCGCGTGGACCAGCCCTCGCAGAGGGTGGGGGCATCCGGGCCGACCTCCAGAAAAAGGTCGGCGAGGGCTTGGCGTTCTTGGCGTGCGTAGCTGGACACGACCCTCCTGAAGGTAGGAGCCAGTTGGAGGCAAGGATACCGTCGGGCCCGCGGACCGGAATGCGGCGGCGGGGTCAGTAACCGTTGGCTGAGCTACCGCTCCGGGTGGTGGGCGGAGTGGAGGTGGTGCTGGTCGAGGCGGGAGGAGGGGTCGTGACCGGCTGACCGGTCGAGGCCGACACCACGTGCCAGACGCCTCCGAAGTGATTGATGTCCTGACCGTTGGTCTGGCCGGCGGCGGTGTCCTTCGCGAAGTAGTACAGCGGGTGGCCGGCGTAGGTGACCTGCTGCGCACCGTCAGGCCTGGTCAGGTGCCCGAAGAGCGACGCGGTGACCCCGGAGCCGTACGCCGGGGTGGAGGTGGGGGACAAAGGAGGCCAGACGGTGACACAAGCGGTGGCGGTGCACTTGCTGGCGGTCGCGGTGTCGATGGAGAAGGCGTACAGTGTGTTCCCGTTCGCCTCCAGGATCTTGCCGTACGGGGACGACTCGGCGCCGATCGTGAGCTTGCTGGACGAGGCGGGTGAGGCCGATGCAGGTGCTGCGGTCGATGCCGTGACCGGGACCGTGGTGGGGGCGGTCGTCTTGGTGGAGCTGTTGCAGCCGGCGAGCATGATCAGCGCTCCCGGGGCGACAAACAGCGGTACGAGCTTGCGTCTCATACGTTTCTCCCGATTCTCGGAGGCAGCGGTGGGGTCAGTATGCGCCATTCCCACCTTCAATACCCGGCAGGGCAGCCGGGAGAGCATCGGATTGGCGGGCCGCCAACGCAACAGGAGACCTCAGCCTGCAGCGGGCGGTGACTCCGTCACGGGACGTACGGGCAGGAACCGTCCTCGGCCAGGGGATCCCCCGAACGGCCGTAGGCCTGCGAGCGGGAGCCTCCGCAGGCCTCGGCGAAGCTGCACCGGCCGCACCGGCCGCCGAGGAGTCCCGGTTCCCGCAGGCTGTGCAACAACGGCGAGTCCCGGTATATCCCGGTCAGGGGCTCGTCACGGACGTTGCCGGCCACGAGGGGCAGGAACCCGCTCGGCTGGACGTCACCACGGTGGGATACGAACACCACGCCCCGGCCGTCGCCCACCGACAGGGGAGCCCGCCGGGGGGCGGCCGGACGCGACCCGTCGGGTGCCTGCCCGGATAGTCGTGCACCCTCGCCGACGGACGCTTCGGGCCAGGCCGTCACCAGGCGACGCCGGAGCCGGTCGTAGAGGGGTCCCGGCTTCCAGCCGCTGTCCCCCTGCTGGGCCTGAACGATCACCCGTCGGTAGGCGGGCGCCTCGGTGGTCTTGAGCGGTACCACCGGCGACAGGTCGTGCAGGAAGTGCAGCACGTCCTCGGTCTCCGATGCGTCGAGAGGTCGAAGCGTCTGCCCCCGCCCGACGGGCACCACGAAGAAGACGCTCCACATCACCGAGCCGAGATCCATCACCAGGCGGGCTATGCCGGGCAGATCCCCGACCGTGTCGGCGCTCACGGTGGTGTTCACCTGCAGGCGGAGCCCCGCCGAGGTCGCAGCCCGACAGGCGGCGACGGTCCAGTCGAAGGACCCGGCCACCCTCCGGAAGGCATCGTGGGAGGCGGAGCTCTGCCCGTCGATGGAGAGGGACGCGGCTCCGGCTCCCGCCTGCCTGAGCGCGGCGAAGCGCGCCCTGGTGGCCCGGGGCGTGCCGGCCGGCGACACGGCGACGGCCAGGCCGGCGCTCGCGGCGTGGCGCACCAGGTCTTCCAGGTCCGGCCGCTGCAGCGGGTCGCCGCCGGTGAGCACCACCCGCGGGCGGGGCGCCCCGAGAGAAGCCAGGTCGTCGAGGACCGCCATCCACTCGGCGGTGCTCAGCTCAGCCGGATCACGTGTCGGCACCGAGTCGGCCCGGCAGTGCCGGCACGCCAGGTCGCAGGCCCTGGTCAGCTCCATCAGTACCAGGAAGGGCCTGACACCGACGTCGAAGTGCAGGTGCCTCAGGGGGGGTGGGGCCGCCGGGGCGGGCCGCCCTGGCGGGATCGTCGTATCCATTGCCGCCAGCCTGCCCCCGCCGGAACAGGTCCCGGTAAGGCCTGAAGTCCCTATCGGGACGATCCCGGGACCACCCGCGTTGTGCAAGGTCAGAGGGGAAACGACGGTGAGCCGGTCTGTAGGCGGGAAAG
>JAKAXG010000496.1 GCA_021827225.1 Actinomycetes bacterium
TTCGCCGAGATCGCGGTCGCCGAGCCGGGCCGGCGGGGGGAGCTGGCGGCGCACCTCAGCGCCGTGCACCGGGGCCTGCTGGGCCTGGACCGCTAGCTACGCGGGTGGGGCCGTTCGAGAACGGACAAGGGGCGGACCCGCTCAGGGCCCGCCCCACCGCCCGTCCCCAGAGGAGGGAGCTAACCGCTGGCGTCGGCCTTGCGCCGACGGAAGGCGAGCGTGCCAGCCCCGCCCAGCAGCAGGACGCCGCCTGTTGCCAGCAGGCCGACGTTTTGGAATCCGGCGGTAGAGCCGCCGCCGGTCTGAGGGGCCCCGGAGGGCATGGCAGCCATCTGGGAGGCGGTTAGTTGCCCGCAGAGGGCCGGAGCGGTCGCTATCGCGGCCACCGGCTTGCTCTGCCCCGGCAGAGTGAGACCGACTGAGTTGGCTGTCGTGAGCGAGGCCTTGGGTGCGTTGGCCGGATTGAGGCCGTGCACGACGATTACAGCGTTGCCTGCCTGGATGCTCTTGAGAGTGGCCGAGTCGAGCGTGATGGTCCGGCTGTAGGTGAAGCTGCCTCCGCTGGGGGCGATGGTGACGTTGGTGGCATCCGGGCTGGTCCCGTTGCCGGTTCCCCCCGGTGCGACCGACAGCGTGGTGAGGATGGGCCCGTAACTGGGTAGGCCCTCGGCAACAGAGACGAACCCGTCGTGGTTGGTGTCGGACGCGGATGTCGGGCACGTCCCCTGGGCGTTGCCGTGGATGTGCTGGACGTGGGGGAACGGCTTACCGGCGAAAGCCGCCGGGATCCCCAGCGACGCCAGGGTGGCGGGATCCGTCGGGAGGGTTGACCCCAAGCCCTGCACCTGCTCGCTGATCGTCGCCTGGTCGCCGTTCAGCGTCAGCGTGAGGTGACCCGACGCCGCTCCCATGGGAGTGTTGAGCGGTACAGGCTGCAGGTTGGCGGTGTAGGTGGTGCTGCCAGATCCCTGAGCCGAGGCTAGCCCGGGGGTGCCCATGGCGAGGGCGAAGGCGCCGGCGCCCAACATGGGCAGAGCAATCTTGTGCTTCAATCTCACTTCGTTTCCTTCCTCTGGTGGTCGGCAGGACCCGCCGATTTGGGTGTTCTCCGGAGCTGGTGGCGGGCTCGGATGGGCGAAGCCGCCGATCCGGGTGCCGATCCGGCTCCGAACTCTCGTAGAGCCCACTCGCGAGGAGTGGCAGAGATCTGCTCGGGAGAGGAGCCGCCGATGACGACGGGCCAAAGGAAGAGGTGGTGGGGACGCCGGGGTCTGCTCTCCGGGCTGGTGGGAGCGGCCCTGGCAGCCGGTGGGGGCAGCGCCATCGGCGTCGCTCTGGCCTCCCAGCAGCACGCGCCCCGGCCTTCCCGGGCCGCGGCGGGCACCATCGGCCCCGGCCCTCGGGCCATCAGGTCGAAAACCGGTGCCAAAGTGGCTGGAAACGGGGCCTTTCCTGCTCCTCCCACCACCGAAGACCCGGCGTCACCGTCGGCAGCCGCAGTTCACGGTCCGAGCCTGACCCGGTCTCAGCCGGTGGCGATCGACATTCCGGCCATCGACGTCCAGTCCAAGATCTTCGACGTCGGGCTGAATTCCGACGGGACCATCCAGGTGCCACCACTGGACAACAGTCCTCTCACCAACGAGGCGGCCTGGTACGAGTACTCGCCCACACCCGGCCAGATCGGGCCTTCGATCATCGAGGGACACATCGATTCGGCCGCCCAAGGACCGTCGGTGTTCTTCCGCCTGGGTGCCCTCGGGCCGGGAGACAAGGTGTACGTCACTCTTGCCGACGGGGAGGTGGCCGTCTTCGAGGTGAGCGGTGTTCGTCAATACCCCAAGGACGCATTTCCCACCCTCACCGTCTACGGGAACGTCGGCTACGCCGGTCTGCGCCTGATCACCTGCGGGGGCCAGTTCGACTACGCCACGCACCACTACTCGAGCAACACCGTGGTGTTCGCCTCGCTGGTGTCTTCCCACCCGGCCAGCCGGGGCGCGCTGCGCGGCTGACCGACGACCGGTAATCCACCGCCGGCCCCCGCGCCGTAACTCAGCGCAGGGACCGGCAAGGAGGGACCGATGGCACCCACTCAATCGCAGCGTCGCGCCCGCCCCCACGGCACGGGCGTCACACGTGGGCACATCCGGCTGGGCCTGGCTGTGCTGTGGCTGGCGGACGCCGCCTTGCAGTACCAGCCGTTCATGTTCACCCACGGTTTCGCCCACCAGATCATCGCAGGGGCGGCCGAAGGGCAACCGGGGTTCGTCTCGGTGCCGGTGCGCTGGGCGGCGGCTGTTGTCGGCGCCCACCCCGTCGTCTGGAACGCCGTGTTCGCCACTGTGCAACTGGCTATCGGCGCCGGGCTCCTGTGGCAGCGGACCGCCCGTCTAGCTCTGGCAGGCACGGTCGGGTGGGGACTGGGAGTCTGGTACATGGGCGAGGGCCTAGGCGGGGTGGCCGGAGGCCACGTCGACCTGCTCACCGGCTGGCCGGGAGGTGCCGTCCTGTACGTCCTCCTGGCCGCCGTGTGCTGGCCCACCCCCACCCTCGGGAGGGGCCGGGCCTGGCTCTTCAGCGGTGACTCCAGTCAGCCGCCCCCGCCCTGGTCGACGATCGCCTGGGCTGTGGTGTGGGCGGGAGGAGCGGTATTCCAGCTCCTCCCCGGCCAGGGTACGGCGGCGGCGACCTCAGCGGCCATCACCGACAATGTGAGTGGGGCTCCGGCGTGGCTGGCCCGGCTCGACCACAGCGTCGCGTACGGTGTCGAACGGATAGGTTTCCCGGTCGTAGCGGGACTCTTCGCCGGCGAAGTGCTGATAGGCGTCCTTCCCCTCCTGGGCCGGAGGTGGCGGGCCCCGACGGTCTCGGTAGCCCTCGTCCTGCTGGCCGTCATGTGGCTGGTGGGCCAGAACCTGGGTGGGATCTACACCGGCCAGGCCACCGATCCCGACACCGCCGCACCGCTGGCCCTGCTGGCAGTGGCCCTCTTCGCCCGGTTCCAGCCGGGCCGGCCGGCGGGAGCCGGAGGGCGGGACGTGGTCGAAGCGGTAGGCGCTGACAGATCGCTGGCTGCGTAACCGCTGACCGGGGCGCTCAGCGGAAGGCGACTGCGAAGAGGCCGGCCAGGGCGGCGAGGCCGGCGAGCGACCAGGTCACCTGGTCGCCGACGTGGCCGCGGTGCAGCCTGCGCAGAACGGTGGTGGCCGCGCCCAACGCCTCCTGCAGTCGCCTGGCGGAGAGCAGCAGGAGGGCGAACGCGATGGCGCCGGCCGCTTCGGCTCCATCACCGAGCAGCGTGGCGATGGACCCTCCTGGCGCGGCGGGGGCCGGCCGGGCGGCGAGCGCCCTGGCGTGGAGCACCGCCGCCACGTAGGCCCGCCGGTCGGAGAAGATCTGTGCTGCGCGCACGGCCCGGCCGGCGATGCCGGGGAGCAGGCCGAGGGCCAGACCGGCGGCGAGCAGCACCACCGCGGGGAGGAGCAGCAGCACGGCGACGGGGGTGCCCCCCTCCTCGGCCCGGTCCTCCGCCGGCGAGCTCTCCTCGGGGGTCTGGCCGCGCCACACCCGGGCGGTCGAGGCGAGTACGGCCCCGCTGGTGCCGACGGTGGTGATCACGAACACCGTTTCGACCAGCCAGGCCGCCGATCCCGCCCCCGCTACCAGGAGGTCCTTGCCGACCGAGGTGGCGAAGGGGGGGAGGTCTGCCAGGGCCAGCGAGCCCACAACCACCACCCCCACCGCGATCGACACCCGACCCCCGCCGCCCCGGAGCGGCCGGCCGCCGGTCTCGCGCCGGCGTCGGCGGATGACGCCCACTGCGAGGAACAGCGCCGCCTTGGTGAATCCGTCGCCCGCCGCCAGCAGTGCCACCCCCCCGAGGGACACGGTTCGCAGCAGGGCGAAGCCCAGAAGGTACAGACCCATGTGGGCGACGACCACGAACGCCAGGATGCGTCGCCCGTAGGACTCGACCAGCGACATGGCCGTGCCGACCAGGGCGCTCAGGATGCCGAGCCCGGCCAGGACGAGGCGCAGGTGCTGCTCCGCCGGTCCGCTCACCACCGCAGAAAAGACCGTCTCCCACACCCGGGCCAGGCCGAACAGGCCGAGCTCGCTGAGCACCCCGGCGAAGATCACGCAGGTGGGGGCGGGGGCCGCCCCGTACGCGTCGGGCAGCCAGAAATGCCAGGGCACCACCGCGGCCTTGACCAGGAAGCCGGCGCAGAGCATGGCTAGGAGCGCCC
>JAKAXG010000497.1 GCA_021827225.1 Actinomycetes bacterium
GGGCAACCTGGCCATCTCCGGTTGCTCCGCTCGATCGGATGCGTCATAGCCGACTCCGATACCGACTTCTTCGACCTGCTCGTCGGCACCGGCGGGGCCATGCCGTCCTGGCCCGGCCGGGGTGACGGCCGGCCCCGCATCCTGGTGGAGGGCAGGGGCTGGTACTCCTCACCTGAGAGCGAGGCCCTCAACTCTCTTGACTGCAGCACCCTGCGCTGCACCGGCCGGCTGCCGGGACACTGCTGCCCGCTCGTCAGCGGCGGATCCTGCCCTCTGGTCGACGGGGCGGACGTGGTGGTATCCGCCTTCCGCCCGGGTGACCCCAACCAACCGGTCCTGGAGCAGCACCTGCGTCGGTCCGGGGGGCCGCCGGTGGTGGCGGTGGGGGAGGGTCCGGCCGGGGGAAGCGTGGTGGCGACCGTTACCGGTCCCAGGGAGGACAGGCAGAGGTTCGTGGATGCCGTCGGGCGGGTCCTGAACCGGCGCTGAGCCGGAGGCCCTGGCGGCTGGAACATCCCTTGTATAGGGCGGCAGCGGCGGACGCAGGCCGCCATCAGCCACGTCCCACGGCCTCCGCTGGGCTATCGGTCCCGACCGACCGGGGCCGGATGGCCCCGTTCCGGCGCCGGGCCGGCCGGCCCGCCCACCGGCTGGGAATCCTCGCTCCGGGCGTTGACGGCCTCCCCCTCCGGTACCGCGCAACCGGTCGTCCCGCACCAGCCGCCGGACCGGGCCCGGCCCCGGCGGGACCAGAGGTACACGGCCAGCGCCCCGACGGCCGCCCCCATCCACGACCAGGTGGGGCTGTGGGTGAGCGAGGCGACGCTGTAGCCGCCCAGCGCCCCGAGGACGAGGCGGCTCGTGAAGCAGGACCCGAACATACCCCCCAGGGTAATGCCGAGGGGAGCCGGGCGGGGCTACATCTCCTCCAGGCGGGGAGCGGCCAGCTCGTGGAGCAGGAGCTTGACGCCGGCGGCCAGCGGGATGGCCACCAGAGCCCCGATGATGCCGAGCACGGCACCGCCCACGATGGTGGCCACCACGGTGACCAGGCCGGGCACGTCGACCGTCCGGCCCATGATCCGGGGCGTGAGCAGGTAGTCCTCCAGGAACCGGTACAGGGCGTAGAAACCGGCGGTGGCCACGGCGACGGGCAGGGACACGGTGAGGGCGACCAGCGCCACGACCACGCCGCCGATGGTGGAGCCGATGATGGGGACCAGGTCCAGCAGGCCGACGAGCAGACTGAGCAGCAGGGGATAGGGCACGCCCAGCGCCAGGCACCATGCGTAGGTACCGACGAAGGAGATGGCGGAGATGGCCAGGTTGCCCAGCACGTAGCCGCCGACGCGGGCCAGGACCTCGTCGGTCAGCAGCACCATCCTGGCCCGCCGGCTGCGGGGGGCCAGGTGGTAGAGACCCCGCTTGATGCGTGGCATGTCCGCGAGTGCGTATATGGCCACGACCAGAACCAGGATCGTGGACGTGAGCGCCCCGACGACCGCCCGGCCGACCCCCATGGCCCCGCTCGTCAACGACGATGACGAGCTTCCGCTGCCGTGCAGCAGCGTCTGCAACTGGGCCACGATGTGGTAGCGGGTGTTCAAGCGGCCCAGGGTGGAGCTGTGGTTGTCCAGTTGGGCCACGTACAGGGGCAGGTGATCGGCCAGGCGGGTGGCCTGGGTGACCACCACCGGTATGGCCAGGGCCAGGAACAGCGCCACCACCCCGACGAGGATCAGCACCACCAGTAGCACCGCCGCCCAGCGGGGCATCAACCGGCGGGCCAGCCATGTCACCGCCGGATCGAGGCCCACCGCGACGAAGAAGGCCAGGCCGAGGAGGGTGAGCACCTGCGCGGTGGACATGGCGAACCAGAACACGACGAACGCGAGGGCCGCCCCCAGGGAGCCGAGGAAGCCGATGATGAACGGAGAGCGCCGGTTGAACGGAAGGCCGGCGCGCCCGAACGCCCGGCCCTCCGACGCCCCGGCCTCGGCGGCTGCGGTCTCGCCGATGACATCGAGCAACTCCTGGTCGTCGTCTATGTCGGGTGGGGACTCCGGCAGGGCCGAGAGGGGATCAACTTTCGGTGCCACGGTTCCCTCCATGACTTCGGCGGTGCAAGAGTGCAAGCATGAACGGCTCCTCGCCCGAACCCGAACCCGAGCCCGGACCCGGACCCGGACCCGAGTCCTGCCTCGGGACCTGGCCCGCTCTACGCACTCTTCCTCCCCCCTCCACCGGAAACCTAAGCCGCCCACGGCGGGCGGTGGTTGGGGCGGCCCCGAGCGGGGCAGGACATCTGCTGTGAAAGCCGTCCTTCTCGACAAGCCCGCTCCCATCGAGTCCGGCCCTCTGCGCATAGCTGACGTTCCCGTACCCGAGCCCGGCCGCGGCCAGGTCCTCATCCGGGTGGAGGCCTGCGGCGTCTGCCGGTCCAACCTCCACATGGTGGAGGGGGACTGGGTGGACAACGGGGTGCCGGCCCGGAGCCCCATCGTCCCCGGACACGAGGTGGTCGGCACCATCGTGGGGCGCGGCGACGGGGTCGATTGGCCGGCGGAGGGCATGCGCGTGGGAGTGCAGCCGCTGTGGTCGACCTGCCTTCACTGCGAGTGGTGCCTCACCGGTCGGGAGCAGCTCTGCCCGGAGAAGGAGATCACCGGCGAGTCCGTCGACGGCGGTTACGCGGAGTACCTGCTGGCCACCGCCGCCCACGTCCACCCGGTCCCGGACGGGCTGGACAGCGCCGAGGCCGCTCCGCTGTTCTGCCCGGGGATCACCGCGTTCGGTGCGGTCACCGCCGCCGAGCTGTCCCCCGCCCGCAGCGTGGCCGTCTTCGGCATAGGCGGGGTCGGTCACATGGTGCTGCAGCTCGCTGCGCTCCATGGTGGCGACGTCGTCGCGGTGAGCCGCAGCCGATCCCACCTGCAGCTGGCCGAGGAGCTCGGTGCCACCCGCACCGTGGACTCATCCGACGGTGACGCCGGGAGGGCCATCGCCGCTTCCGGCGGGGTCGACGCGGCCATCGTGTTCGCCCCCTCCGACGACGCGCTCGCCCAGGCCGTGACCGCGGTCAAGCCCGGCGGCCGGATCGTGCTGGGGGTGTTCGCCCGCCTCGGGACCTTCCCGTTCGTGGACGGTAAGACCCTGGTCGGCAGCGTCATCGGCTCCCGCCACCAGATGAGACAGGTCCTGGACCTGGCGGCCGCCGGCAAGATCCGGGCGGTGGTGGAGACCGCCCCGCTGGACGAGGCGCAGGAGGTCCTGGGCCGCCTCAAGCGGGGTGAGGTGAGGGCCCGGGCTGTGCTCACGGTGGGCTAGGGCGTCTCTACTCCTGCTGGGTGCGGGGGATCCGGAGCGCCATGGAGGCCTCGGCCAGCATGGCCAGCTCGGCGATGTGGAGGGAAGTGAGGTCCTCGAGGGCTTCTTCGCCGCGCGCTTCGAGGACGACGCGTACCACCCGGCGGTCCTCCGGGTCGGAGATACGCTTGACCAGCCCCGCACTTTCGGCCCGGTCGACCAGCCCAACCGCGGAGTGGTGGCGCAGCTGCAGGTGATCGGCGACGTCGCTCATCGTCGGCGCGGCGGGGCCGGGATGACCCCGCACCGCGAGCAGCAGCTGGTGCTGGGCCGGTGTCAGGCCGGCCGCCCGGCTCTGCGCTTCGCTCCAGGCCAGGAACCGGCGCAGCTGCTTCCTGAACGAGAGGATGTCGCGGTAGTCCTGATCGGTGAAGCGCCTGGCTGTGGGGGAGTTGTTCAAGCTGTCCACTCCTCTTCCTCTAGCGACTCTGGGTCGGGGTCTCCGGCGGCTGTCGCCGGCCCTCCGGCGGCCGCCTGGCGGCCGTGAGCCTCGTCCATCCGGCGGACACGGGGGAACGGGCGCAGCAGGTTGGGTGGCTGCGGGACGGCCTCGGCCAGCCTTCGGGCCAGGGCCTCGCTCAGAGTCCGGCGGCCTATCACCCCCACCGGCTGGTCCTCGTCGACCACCATCAGCTGTGCCGCGTCGGTGGCCAGGAACACGGCCACGGCGTCGTCGAGGTAGGCGGTGGAGGCGATCGCCGGCAGGCCACCCGGCAGGGGCGTCTCCGGCAGGGGGTCCATGGCCTGGGCGGCTATCGCCGTGCGGAACGGGTCCACCTGCGTGTCGAACTCCACCCGGAAGCCCCGCCGCACCAGCTTGTCGGTCATGATCCGCTCCTCGAGGAACTGCTCGGCCACCAGCTCGGCTACGCCCAGCGCTATG
>JAKAXG010000498.1 GCA_021827225.1 Actinomycetes bacterium
TATTCCCACCAGATGACCGGCAACGTCCGCCACCACCCCACCGCCACCGCCGGTATCCCCATCCACGACTTCGTTGGCGCGGCGCCTCCCCTGGCCGGCGCGCACCAGAGCTGTGAGACAGACGGCGAAGCTACCGGCCGCCAGGATCACCAGGTCCCGCCGCCCACCCGACGAGTGCACCCAGACGGCCGCGTACCCGACGTAGGGCAGCACGTACCTCGCTTCGTAGGCCGCCGGGCTCCTGACCTGCAGAGTCCACGGGTCATCAGAGGAATTGGCGTCGCCCTTTGTGCGTATGAGCAGGCTGCGGCCCTCGCGCTCGAGCCAGACGATCCGGTGCATGTAGGTGATGGCGGGCTCGCCAGGAGGATGGAACACTGCTATGTCACCGACGCGGAGGCTCGACGAGGGGACCCGTTCGGTGACCAACACGCCACCGATCGGGAAGTGAGGACGCATGCTGCCCGACAGGATCGGTCGGATCTGCCAGTCACCTGTACCTACGGCCACAATGCCGACCGAGCAGAGCACCGCGATGACCAGGAGGATCCCTGCGTGGACGGCCCGCCTCAACCACCTCGTGCGCTTTGTCAATCTCGATCCGGATGCGATCACAGTCGTTGTCCTCCAGGGATTGGCCCGGCACCAAGGGGATGGCACCCTCGGTTCGTCATTGCTGGACCGTGGCGGCGCGCTGCACTCCCCGTATGAGAACCGGCCCACCGGCGGCTCTCCAGGCATCGAGCCGCCGGTGGGATTGGATCACTTACGGGGTCTGAACGCCGTTGAACGTAACGGAAGGAGCGGCGCTCGCTCCCTCCACGTTGTTCTGACTGCCGGAGGTGTTGGTGAAACCGAAGACGATCCGGAACGAGTTGGACAGCTCGTTGGTGCTGAAGCCGGCGTTACTGGCCTGGCTCTGGCTATACATGTGGGGATTGGGCTGGAGGAACTGCGGACCGAAGCTGTAGTCCAGATAGAAGGTGTGGTCCTGGGCGGCGGAAACCGGAACGCCACTCGCACCGCTGCTGTCGCTTGTGTGGACGTCGGTCCACGTGCCATTGACGTCCGCCTGAACGGCGACCGTCATGTCACTCTCCAGAGCCCGTGCGGCGGCAGTTGTCAGGTCGGGCTGATAGGTGACGGTGTCGAGCTGACCCTGGAGGCTCCCCACGTCATAGATCGTGACGGGCTCCGTGTAGGTGTCGCCCGGGGAGATGTTCCATAGAGAGAAGTTCAGCGTGTTGCCGGTTGGCACCGCAGGCTCCGCCCCGGTCGAAGAGGAAAGGGCGGGCTGTCCGACGGAGTTGGCGTCGCTGATGAGCCCGCCCTGCACCATGGGTTGCGCTGCGGTTGCCTCGAGTTGGAAGGTGCCGCTCTTGAATGACTGGTTGGCCGCCACCGAACTGGTGAAGCTGGCGAAGCTGCCGGGACCTACCAGCGCCAGACCGAGCGCACCCGCACCCACCGCTCCGGCTACCAACGAAAGCTTTGTTTTCACGTCTACTCCCTTCCGGGGCCGAACAGCACATCCGACCACTTCGCACGGAGCAAATGCACCGCTGATAGACCCTGGCGCAGGGTGTCTGCACCCGTCGTCATCAAATTTGAGTATTCGAGTAGTCGAGCAGCTACTCAGGTCGTGTGGGACTGGAGCGGTGGCGGTCAGGTAACCATTCACCTATCTGGAAGGCGTTCGAGTAGCTCGGGCGACGCTCGGAGCTGTCCGGACTTCAACGTCCCCACGGGCACGTCGAGGCAGACGACGACTACTAGTGTCCCGGAAGGGCCCGCTGGTCTTTGCGTGCATTCACCATGCGGACGTCGGACTCCGCCCGGGTGTTGGTGAAGGGCACGCGCAGGTCGGCAGCGAAGCGGACGAGGTTTGCCTTTCGATCCCTGAAGGCGACCGCCAGGTTGAACGGTTCCTTCTCCTGCGTGTCACGCCCGCGGTTCGCCGGCGCGGGGTTGACCGACAACGCTTCCTCGGCCTCGCATTCACGGGTATGCGGACGCTGGCAGGTTTTGTCGTGGGTGTCCACATCCTGGTCCTCGGGCTCTTGCTGATGGCGATATCCAGGCTTCGAAAGGCCGGACGGCGGTCCCCGCCCTGAGGCGGCCCCTAGTAGGTGGACCACGCCACATGGCTGGACGTCAGGGCCGCCGGGACCCGGCGCCCGGCGACGGGGCGCCGGTCGGCGCCGGTGCCTCGGGGACGTCCACGCCCACCTGGTCCAGGCCGGAGGAGCCGGTCAGCTCGTCGCCGTGGTGGTACTTGCCGCCCCGCAGCCACGACGCGATGGCCGCCACCACGCAGGCCACCAGTGCGAAGTCGAACGCCGCGTGCAGGCCCTGGCCGAACGGGGCGCTGATCAGGCTGGGGAAGAAGCTGCGTCCGGTGAGGTAGGCGGCCTGGGCGCGGGGCAGGTGGGCCAGTACCCCGGTGGGGCCGAGGAGGTTCTGCACCGGGTTGTACCCGAGGAACGACGCGAACAGGGTGCTGACCGCCGGCAGGCTGGCGACCTGGTGGGCCGCCGGCGCCGGCACGCCGTGGGCCACCAGACCCCGGTACATGGTCCCGGGCAGGCTGCCGGACAGCCCGGCGATGATCAGGGTGAAGAAGATCCCCATGGACAGGACCATGGCCGAGTTCTGGAACGTGGCCATCATCCCGGCCCCGCCACCGCGGGCGTCGGGGGGCAGGCTGTTCATCACCCCGGCCCGGTTGGGCGAGGAGAACAGGCCCATGGCCAGCCCGTTCATGAGCAGCAGCAGGGCGAACCAGGTGTAGCCGAAGTTGATGGGCAGCAGTTCGAGCAGGCCGAACGACAGGGCCGCAGCGATCATGCCGCTCGTGGCGAACGGCCGGGCCCCGTAGCGGTCCGAGAGGAATCCGGACACCGGGCCGGCGATCAGGAACCCGACGGTCATCGGGACCATGTAGATGGCGGCCCACAGGGGGGTCTGGGTGAAGCTGTAGCCGTGCTGGGGGAGCCAGATGCCCTGCAGCCAGATGATCAGGATGAACATCATCCCGCCCCGCCCGAGCGACGCCAGCAGGGAGGCGAAGTTCCCGGCGGCGAACGCCCGGATCCGGAACAGCGACAGCCGGAACATGGGCTCCGGGACCCGGGTCTCGATCCAGCCGAACAGCCCCAGAACCGCGATCCCGCCGATGAGCATGCCCAGGACGAACGGGTTGGTCCAGCCCATGGAGTGCCCGTGGTAGGGGATGATCCCGTAGGTGATGCCGATCAGGGCGGCGATGAGGCCCACGGCGAAGGTCAGGTTGCCCCACCAGTCGATCCTGGACGGGGTGCGCACCCCGGTGTCGCGCAGCTTGAAGTAGGCCCACGCCGTCCCGAACAGCCCCACCGGGACCGAGACCAGGAACACCAGGCGCCACGAGACCGGTCCGAGCAGGCCGCCCACGATGAGACCGATGAACGACCCGCCGATGGCGGCCACGCCGTTGACCCCGAGGGCCATGCCCCGCTGGCTCTGGGGGAAGGCGTCGGTGAGGATGGCCGAGGAGTTGGCGAAGAGGAAGGCGCCGCCCACGCCCTGGCCCAGGCGCATCACGATCAACCAGATGGCCGCCGACGGGCCGGTCATCCAGGTCACCGACAGCAGGATGGAGAACAGCGTGAAGACGGCGAAGCCCATGTTGTACATCCGCACCCGTCCGAACATGTCTCCGATCCGGCCGAAGCTGACCACCAGCACGGCGGTCACGACCATGTAGCCCATCAGGATCCACAGGAAATAGGGGGTGTTGCCGGGCGTCAGCGGGTTCAGCCTTATCCCGTCGAAGATGTTGGGCAGGGCGATCAGGATGATGGACGAGTTGATGGTCGCCATCAGGATCCCCAGCGTGGTGTTGGACAGGGCTATCCACTTGTAGTGGGGCCCGGGATCCCGGCTGGCGCCAGGGGAGAGGCTTCCCTCCGGTGCGCTGACCGTGCGCATAAAGAACTCCTCGTTAGCTTGCCTAACTAATCATCCTACGGGAACATCGGGCCGGAGCGGCCGGTCGGGCCGGGAACGCCGGGACGGACCGGAGACACCGGACCGGCCGGGTCCCGCGTCCGCTCGTTCTGCCCTGTCTGAGTCCTTTCCGGCACGGGTCCCGCCAAACGCGGAGGTTCCGGATGCGGTGGTGCCGGTAGCTGCCATTCCGGGTACTTGAAGGTATTTTTGATGCACGCGGCGAGCGCTGACAGGGGTACTCTCCACGGGCAGCGACCG
>JAKAXG010000499.1 GCA_021827225.1 Actinomycetes bacterium
CCTGCTCGAAGTTCTGCTTCTCGATGGCCACTTCCTTGTCCCGGCGGACCTTGGCGATCTCGTCCTCGATGGCCTTGTAGTCGGCCGGGGTCGCCATGCGGCGGATGCGCAGGCGGCTGCCGGCCTCGTCGATGAGGTCGATGGCCTTGTCGGGCAGGTAGCGGTCGGCGATGTAGCGGTCGGCCAGGTTGGCGGCGGCCACCACGGCCTGGTCGGTGATGGTCACCCCGTGGTGGGCCTCGTAGCGGTCCCGGAGGCCCTTCAGGATCTCGATGGTGTGGGGCAGCGACGGCTGCTCCACCTTGATGGGCTGGAACCGCCGCTCGAGCGCGGCGTCCTTCTCCAGGTGCTTGCGGTACTCGTCGAGGGTGGTGGCCCCGATGGTCTGCAGCTCACCCCGGGCCAGCATCGGCTTGAGGATGGAGGCGGCATCGATGGCCCCCTCGGCGGCGCCCGCCCCCACCAGGGTGTGCAGCTCGTCGATGAAGAGGATGATGTCGCCGCGGGTGCGGATCTCCTTGAGGACCTTCTTCAGCCGCTCCTCGAAATCGCCGCGGTAGCGGGAACCGGCCACCAGGGCGCCCAGGTCGAGGGTGTAGAGCTGCTTGCCCTTGATGGTCTCGGGCACGTCACCCGAGACGATCTTCTGCGACAGGCCTTCCACGATGGCGGTCTTTCCGACGCCGGGCTCGCCGATGAGGACCGGGTTGTTCTTGGTCCGTCGGGACAGGACCTGCATGACCCGCTCGATCTCGCGCTCCCGCCCGATGACCGGGTCCAGCTTGCGCTCGCGCGCCAGCTGGGTCAGGTTCCGGCCGAACTGGTCGAGAACGGGGGAGCCGGTGGGGGTCTCCTGGCCCGCCGAGGCGCCGACGCCGGCGCCGGCGGCCTCCTTGCCTCCGGGCGACTGGTAGCCGGAAAGGAGCTGGATCACCTGCTGGCGGACCCTCGACAGGTCGGCGCCCAGGCTGACCAGCACCTGGACGGCCACGCCCTCACCCTCGCGGACGAGGCCGAGGAGCATGTGCTCGGTGCCGATGTAGTTGTGCCCCAGCTGCAGAGCCTCACGCAGCGACAGCTCCAGCACCTTCTTCGCCCGCGGCGTGAAGGGGGGCGAGCCGGTGGTGGACGAGCCGGCGGGGCCGATGGTCTCCTCGACCTTCTCGCGGACCGCCTCCAGGCTTATGCCGAGCGACTCGAGCGCCTTGGCGGCGACGCCCTCGCCCTCGTGGATGAGCCCGAGCAGGATGTGCTCGGTCCCGATGAAGTTGTGGTTGAGGAGTCGGGCTTCTTCCTGGGCTAAGACCAGGACCCGTCGGGCTCGGTCAGTGAAACGTTCGAACATGCTGGTCCTCCGTTCCTGCAGTCTACCCGGACCCTGGGTAGTTGTTTCATACGGCGGGGTGGGGCCTCAGACGGCGCTTTGCCGGCACTGGAATGGACTCATACCCAGTAACAGAGAACTACTCGGGACCGACGGTTAAGGACTTACTTGTCCACCGGGCCATCGGGCGTCACCCTAGGCATCGGACACTACGGGGTTCTCGTTTAGTGCGGGCGTGGCGTAGCCTCGCCATAGATGAACGTCGTAGAGGCTCTCCGTCTTCCGGGAATCGAGGCGGCTCTGGAGCGGGTCGAGGAATCCCTCAAAGCGTCCACAGCCGGCGAGGACCCCTTTCTGGCCGAGGTCGCCGTGCACCTGGTCCGGGCCGGCGGGAAGCGCCTGCGGCCGGCGCTGGTCCTGGCCGCGGCGTCCGCTTGCGGGGCCGGGCCCGACACTCCCGAGCCGGTCGTGCAGGGGGCGGTGGCCGTGGAGCTGGTCCATCTGGGCTCGCTCTACCACGACGACGTCATGGACGACGCCACCTCCCGGCGGGGGGTGGTCAGCGCCAACGCCCGCTGGGGCAACCTGGTAGCCATCCTGGCCGGCGACTTCCTGCTGGCCCGGGCGTCCGAGATCGCCGCCTCCCTCGGCACCGAGGTGGCCGCCCTGCTGGCCAGGACCATCGGCCAGCTCTGCGAGGGCGAGGTGGGCCAGCTGCGCTACGCGTTCGACCCCCGCCGCACCGAGGACTCCTACTTCTCCTCGATCGCCGGCAAGACGGCCTCGCTCATGGCCACTGCCGCCCGCATCGGGGGCCTCACCGCCGGGGCGCCCCGCGACCAGGTGGACGCCCTCACCGACTTCGGCTACTCGATCGGCATGGCCTTCCAGATATGGGACGACATCCGGGACCTGGTGAGCAACGAGGAGGACCTGGGCAAGCCGGCCGGCCACGACATGGTCGAGGGGACCTACACCCTGCCGGTGCTGCGGGCGCTGGCCGCGCCGGGGATCGGTGAGGACCTGGCGGCGCTGCTCGGCTCCCCCCTGGACGCGCCGTCGCGCGACAAGGCCAAGGACCTGGTCCTCTCCACCGACGCCATCAGCTCCTCCATCGCCACCGGCCGGGAGTGGGCCGAGCGGGCCGACGCCGCCCTGGCCCCCCTGCGGCAGGCGTCGCCGGCGGCGACGCACATCGAGGTGCTGGGCAGCGTCGGCTACCGGTTGCTGGACGAGCTGACCGTCTCCTGACCGGACATCCCGGTGGCGGCGGCGACGAGCTGCAGGGACCGCAGCCGGTCCTCGTAGGAGTGCATCCGGGTGGAGACCATGATCTCGTCGGCGGAGGTGCGCTCCTCCAGCTTGAGTAGGCCGTCGGCCACGGTGTCGGGGTCGCCGATGACGTGGGTGGCCATGGTGTGCTCCACGATCGCCCGCTCGGATTCGGAAAAATGGTACGCCGCCGCCTCCTCGGGCGAGGGCATGGGACCCAGCCGGTTGGTGCGGAGCTGGAGGATGCTGAGCGCGGTGGAGCCCGACAACCAGCGGGCCTCCTCCTCGGTAGGAGCGCAGACCACCGACACCGCCACCATGACCCGCGGCGAGCGTCCCAGCCCGGTGGGGCGGAAGGTGCTGCGGTAGGCGGCCAGGGCGGCGTCCACCGGGCCGGGGCTGAAGTGGTAGGCGAAGGCGAACGGCAGGCCCAGCATCCCGGCCAGCTGGGCGCTGAACAGCGAGGATCCGAGTAGCCACACCTCGGGCAGGTAGCCTCTCCCGGGCATGGCCATCGGGTGGTCCGGGCTGTCGTCGGGGGCGACCATGTAGTTGATCAGCTCCACCACGTCGTCGGGGAAGGTGTCCGCGCCGCTGCCCGTGCTCCGCCGCAGAGCCCGGGCGGTGGCCGGGTCGGTCCCGGGCGCCCGGCCCAGGCCGAGATCGATGCGCCCGGGGTGGAGGGCGACGAGGGTCCCGAACTGCTCGGCCACCACCAGCGGGGAGTGGTTCGGCAGCATGACACCGCCGGAGCCGATCCGCAGCGTGGTGGTGTGGGCGGCCAGGTGGGCGATCAGCACCGGCGGAGCGGCGCTGGCCACGGCCGGCATGCTGTGGTGTTCGGCCACCCACAGCCGCCGGTAGCCCAGCTTCTCCACCTCCACGGCCATCCGGGTGGTGTCGGCCAGGGCCGACGCGGCGTCGGCGCCGGTGCCCACGGTCGCCAGGTCGAGTACAGAAAGTGCAGCCATTGCACCCTTTGTGAACGCCCGGAGGGTCAGTCCTGTTCCGGCCGCAGGGTCGGGAAGGCGATGACGTCGCGGATGGCGTCGGAGCCGGTGAGCAGCATGGCCAGCCGGTCCATGCCCAGGCCCAGCCCGCCGGTCGGGGGCAGCCCGTACTCGAGGGCCCGCAGGTAGTCGGCGTCGACCACCATGGCCTCGTCGTCACCGGCCGCCTTGGCCCGGGCCTGGGCCTCGAAGCGGGCCCGCTGCTCGTCGGCGTCGTTCAGCTCGCTGAACGCGTTGCACAGCTCCCGGCCGGCCACGATGGCCTCGAAGCGCTCGACGTAGCCGGGCCGGCTGCGATGGTCGCGGGCGAGCGGGGAGACCTCCTTCGGGTAGTCGGTGACGAACACCGGCCCCCACAGGTGAGGCTCGGTCGTCTTCTCGTAGATCTCGAGCAGCAGCTTGCCCGGACCCCACGACTCGTGCGGCTCCAGGCCCACGGAGGTGGCCACCTGGCGCAGCCGGTCCATGGGCGTGCCGAGGTCGATGCCGACCCCGGCGTGCTCCTCGATCAGGGAGGTGAACGTCGAGCGCTTCCACGGCACGGCCAGGGACAGCGCCCGGCCCCCGTACTCGAGCTGGGTGGTGCCGAGCAGGGCCCCGGCGGCGCCGGCCACCAGGTTCTCCGTAAGCTCC
>JAKAXG010000500.1 GCA_021827225.1 Actinomycetes bacterium
GCGGGCGGTCTCGAGGCCGTCCATCCCCGGCATCTGGACATCGAGCAGGATCACTGACACCTTGTCGCGGAGAAGTCGCTTCAGGGCCTTTTCTCCGCTGGTCACCGATATGAGCTTGTGGCCCAGTGGTTCCAGCGCCGCTTCGAGAGCCTGGAGGTTCGCCGACCGGTCATCGACCAGCAGGAGGGTCGCTTCGGCCGTCAGATCCGGCACCGGTTCTGCGGCCGGTGCCCGATCGGCCGTCACTCGCCCCGGTCCATGTCGTTCAGCCGGATGGCCAGGCCCATGAGGTCGAGTACCTCGTCCACCGCCCCCGTGGCGATTGCCGCCATGGGCATCTCGGGCCGCTCCGCCTCCGCCGGATCCTGCACCAGTACCCGGCCGCCGGCCGCCCGCACCTTCACCACGCCGCGGCTCCCATCTGAGTTCGCCCCCGTCAGCACCACGGCCACCAGGTCGGGACCGAAGCAATCCGCACAGCTCTCGAACAGCACATCCACCGAGGGGCGACTGTAGGCCACCGGAGCCTCGAGCGACAGGGCTAGGGAATCGCCGTCGACTAGCAGGTGGTAGTCGGGCGGGGCCAGATAGACGTGCCCTGGTTCCAGGCGATCCTTGTCCTCGGCATCCAGGATCCGCAGCGCGCACCACCCGGCCAGATAGCCGGACATGGCGCCTTCGGGGGCGGAGGGTCCCCGGTGCTGCACCACCACGACCGGCGTGGCGAAGTCGGGACGCAACTGCCCGAGCAGCTGTCCCAGCGCCTCGGGACCGCCCCACGACGCCCCCACCGCAACCAGCCCCGGGCGTCTCACCTGAGTCTCCGGTAGATCTTCTCCCGGGCGTCGAGCTCCTCGAAATCGGACGAGTGGGCGCTGAAGCGCAGCGACTCCTTCTGGCCCAGGGCCAGAACGCCGAAGCGGATCAGGCTGCGGTGGAGCAGACCGGTGACCTTGTCCTGCAGCGAGCGGTCGAAGTAGATCATCACGTTCCGGCAGACGATCAGGTGGAACTCGTTGAAGTCGGAGTCCGACACCAGGTTGTGCTGGGCGAACACGATGTTCTCGGCCAGTTCGGGTGCGAACTGCACCGCGCCCCCGAAGGTCTTGTAATAGCGGGAGAAAGCCGCCCGGCCGCCGCTCGCGATGTAGTTGGAGGTGTACTCGCGCATGCGGTCTAGCGGGAACACCCCGCTCCGGGCCCGGTCGAGGACCTCCACATTGATGTCGGTGGCGTAGATCCTCATCCGGTCGCCGAGGCCCTCCTCGGCCAGCAGGATGGCCAGGGATGTCGTCTCCTCCCCGCTCGAGCAGCCCGGGTTCCAGACCCGCACGAAGGGGTAGGTGCGCAGTACCGGAATGACCTGCTCCCGTAGTGCCCGGAAGAAGCTGGGATCGCGGAACATGCTGGTGACGCTGACGGACAGGTCCAGCAGGAGCCTCTCCATGCATTCGGGGTCGTGGATGATCCGCTCCTGGAGCCCGGAGATGGTTTCGAGGTTCTCCTCGGACACCCGCCGCCACACCCTCCGGCGGATCGAGCTGCGGGCGTACTCGCGGAAGTCGTATCCGTAGCGCTGGTAGATGGCCTCCAGGAGGAGCCGGAGCTCCAGGTCCTCGATCGCGTCGCGCGCCACCGTCTAGGAGTAGAGCCAGACCCGCATGAGCGAGATCAGCTGTCCCACGTCGACCGGTTTGGTGATGTAGTCGGAGGCTCCGGCCTCGATGCTCTTCTCCCGGTCACCCTTCATGGCCTTCGCCGTGAGGGCGATGATCGGCAGCTTGCGGAGTGATGGCACCTTGCGGATCTCGGTCATGGTCTCGTATCCGTCCATCTCCGGCATCATGATGTCCATCAAGACGATGTCGGTCCCGGGTTGGGCCTTCAACATGGCCAGGCCCTCCCGGCCGTTCTCGGCGAAGAGGACCTGCATCCCGTGCCGCTCCAGGACGCTGGTCAGTGCGAACACGTTGCGCACGTCGTCGTCGACGATCAGCACCTGCTTGCCATCCAGCACGTCGGTGCCCGTGTGCAACTGCTCCAGGAGCAGGCGCTGATCCTGGGGCAGGCGGCTGGGCGGCTGATGGAGGAACAGCGTCGTCTCGGCCAGCAGCCGTTCCGGTGAGCGGGCGTCCTTGACGATGATGGTCTCGGCGTACTTGGACAGCCGGGTCTCCTCCCGCCTGGTCAGGTCCTTCCCGGTGTAGATGATGACCGGGATCCGGCTCAGCCGCTCATCGGATTTGATCCGCTCCAGCAGCCCGAAGCCGCTGGAGCGTGGCAGCTTCAGGTCGAGCACCATGCAGTCCACGGGCCGGCCGGCGAGCACCGACTCCGCCTCGTCGGCATCGGCGGCGGTGACCACCTCCACCCCGTCCCCGGCTCCCAGCAGGGCGGCGATGGCCTGGCGGTCGACCTCGTCGTCCTCCACCACCAGGACCGTCCGGTTGGGCCGGTCCACGAACGCGGCCAGTTCCCTCACCGCGGATGAGATCTCGGCCGGGTCGGCAGGTTTGGCGCTGAAGCCGAAGGCACCCAGCCTCAGGGTGTCCTGCCGGCGACCGGGCGCCGAGACCACATGGATCGGTACGTGACGCAGGTCTGTGTCCTGCTTGAAGTGGGCCAGGAGGGCGCTTCCCTCGGCGTAGGGCAGATCCGTGTCGAGGAGGATGGTGTCGGGCCGGTGCTCCCGGGCCAGGGCCACCGCGGTGCCGGCCCGGGTCGTCACCACCACCTTGAAGCCGTGCGAGCGGGAGATGTCGAGGGCGTCGCGGACCAGGTCCGTGTCGCCCGTGACCACGAGCATGACCCGGTCGCCGGGGTTCAGGTCACCCCGGTCATCGGCCGGGTCACCCGGTAAGGGCGTCAGGTGGTCCGGGTCGACCGGAACGGCCGCCGCCTGCAGCGTTCCGGCGTCCGGGGGAAGTGGCCGGCCGCCCCCGGCATCGGAGGGCGCGTCCGCCGCCGGGCCGCCCACCGGCGAGTAGGTGTCGGGCAGGAAGAGGGTGAAGGTGCTGCCCTTGCCGATCTTGCTCTCCACCCTGATCTCCCCACCGAGCAGGCGGGCGATCTCCCGGCTTATGGACAGCCCGAGCCCGGTGCCGCCGTAGCGGCGGCTGGTCGTGCCGTCGGCCTGCTGGAACGCCTCGAACACCAGGCGCAGCTTGTCCGCCGGGATCCCGACCCCGGTGTCGCTGACGGTGAAGGCCAGCGCCGACCGGGCCGAACTGAGAGCCGGGTGGGCGTAGCGCATCTCGGCCGGCGCCGGCGATATGGCCAGGCGCACGGAGCCCTTCTCGGTGAACTTCACGGCGTTGGACATCAGGTTCTTGAGGATCTGGTGCAGGCGCTGCTCGTCGGTGACCATCGATTCGGGAGCGCCGGGATCCACCTCTATCTCGAGGGCCAGGTCCTTCTCCGAGGCCAGAGGGCCGAAGTTCTGGCGGATCCGTTCCGCCACGTCGGCGAGCGACACCGGTGCCGGGATCACATCCATCTTCCCGGCCTCGACCTTGGACAGATCCAGGATGTCGTTGATGAGCTCGAGCAGGTCACTCCCGGCGTTGTGGATGGTCCGGGCGAACTCCACCTGGCGCTCGTCGAGATTGCCCTGGTCGTTGTCGGACAGCAGCTTGGCCAGGATCAGCAGGGAGTTGAGCGGGGTGCGGAGCTCGTGGCTCATGTTGGCCAGGAATTCCGACTTGTACTTGGATGACAGGGCCAGCTGCTGGGCCTTCTCCTCCAGCCCCAGCCGGGCCATCTCGATCTCCCGGTTCTTCACCTCGATCGAGGCGTTCTGGTCGGCCAGCAGGCGGGCCTTTTCCTGCAGCTCCTCGTTGGTCTGCTGCAGCTCCTCCTGCTGCTGCTGCAGCAGCTCCTCGGACGCCTTGAGGGAGGCGGCCTGGGACTCCAGCTCGGCGTTGGATCTGCGCAGCTCCTCCTGCTGGCTCTGCAACTCGGCCGACTGCTGCTGCAGCTCCCCGGTGAGGCGCTGCGATTCCGCCAGCAGCTCCTCTGTCCGCATGGTGGCGATGATGGTGTTGAGGACCACGCCGATCGTCTCGATCACCTGGTCCAGGAACGACAGGTGCACCTCGCTGAAGGCCCTCAGCGTGGCCAGCTCGATCACCCCGAGGACCTGATCCTCGAACACGACCGGCAGGACGACGATGTTCACCGGGTCGGACTCACCCAGACCGGACGAGATCTTCACGTAGTCCGAAGGCGCCTCAGATC
>JAKAXG010000501.1 GCA_021827225.1 Actinomycetes bacterium
GGCCTGACGCTACCGCCGCTCGGTGTGCTGTGGCTCACGCCGGGCGGCGACTGAGGGCCCGCTCCCGGCGGCCGTCACCGCTCAGGCGTGGGCGGCCAGTTCCGTTCGCAGATCGTCGGCCGCCCGCTCCGGTGGCACCACGTTGATCAGCACCCCCGAGCCCATCTCGAAACCGCCCCGTGTGGAGATCTTGGGCATCACGTGCACGTGCCAGTGGAAGTCCGCCTTGGTGCGGAACGGCGCCGAATGGAACATCAGGTTGTAGGCCACGTCGCCCAACCTGGTCCGAAGCGACGCCAGCGACATCTGCACCGACTGGCCGATGGCGGCCAGATCCTCGTCGGCGGCGTCATGGAGGTGGGTCTCGTGGGACCGGGGCAGGAGCAGCATCTCGTAGGGGGTGCCGCTCCAGAACGGGCAGAGCATCACGACCCGGTCATCGGCGTAGATGACCCGGTGTCCGGCCTCCAGCTCCGCCTCCATGACCGCGCAGAGCAGGCAGTTGCCCTGGAAACGGGCGAAGCCGGCAAGTTCGTTGGCCGCCTCTCCGGGAATGAACGGCATGGACAGCAGCTGCCCGTGCGGGTGCTCGATCGAAGCTCCGGCCTCACGGCCCGAGTTGACGACCGCCTGGCTGTAGCGCAGCCCGGCCAGCTCCGAATGCTCGAGCATCCGGTCCCGGATGGCGTACATGATCAGCGCCGAGTGGTCGGCGCCCAGGTCTGCCCAGCTGACGTTGTGGTCCGGGGCCAGCACGATCACGTCGTGGACGCCGCTGGCCGGGGCCTGGGTGAAGACGGGCCCCAGGTGCGACACCACCATCGGGTCGTTGCCGCTGAACGCGGGGTAGAGGTTCGGCACCACCCGGACCTCCCACTCCCCATCCGCCCCGACCCGCTCTATCACCGGGTTCAGGTTGGCGTCGTGACCCGGGCAGAACGGGCAGGGCCGCAGAGGATCGTCCTCCACCGGCAACCGCCGGGGTAGGAAATCCGACGGTCGCTGGGCCCGTTCACCGGCGATCACGACCCATCGGCCCGTCATTGGGTCGAGCCTGAGCTGGCTCACGTCAGAGAAAGGTAGCCGGTCCAGAACACACCGCGAACCTACCCTCCGGGAAGCCCATTGGCGCGCGCCCCCCGCGGTGACCGGAGATTCGAGAAGGGCTCGAAGAAGCGCCCGGAAACGCCATCCGGGCCCGCCGGTACGCTGGCTGTCGTGCCCGTCTACCTCGATCACGCCGCCAGCGGGCCCCTCCACCCGGCGGCCGCGGAGGCCATGGTGGGCTGGATAACCGGCTCGTACGGGAATCCCTCCGGATCCCACCAGGTGGCCCGCCGGGCCCGGGCCGCGGTGGAGGACGCTCGGGAGCGGGTGGCCGCCTTCGCGGGCGTCGCTCCGGGGGACGTGGTCTTCACCTCGGGCGGCACCGAGGCGGACAACCTGGCCGTCCTCGGCCCTCTGGCGGAGCGGCCCGGGGCGGTGGTGGTCAGCGCGGTCGAGCACCCGGCGGTGCTCGAGGCGGCCCGGGCCAGCGGGAGGGAGGTGCGCTCGATCGGGGTCGGCCCCGACGGGCTGATCGACCCTGACCGGATGCGCAGCCTGCTGGGACCCGACGTCGCCGTGGTGTCGATCCAGCTGGCCAATCACGAGACCGGGGTCCTCCAGCCGTTCCGCCGCATCGCCAGGCTGGTCCGGCGCCTGGCCCCCGGGGCGGTCCTGCACACCGACGCCGTCCAGGCCGCCCCCTGGATGGACCTGGCGCCGGTCGCGCCTCTGTGCGATCTGCTCTCGGTGAGCGCCCACAAGCTCGGCGGCCCCCAGGGAGCCGGCGCTCTTGCGGTCCGGCCCGGCGTGCGCCTGGCCCCCACGACCCACGGCGGCGGCCAGGAGCGGGAGCGGCGCAGCGGCACCCACAACGTGGCGGCCATCGTCGGCTTCGGTGCCGCGGTCGGGGCGCTGGCGTCCGCCGACCGGCAGGAGCGCTGGGACCGGGTGGCCGCCCTGCGGGACGGCCTGGCCGACCGGCTGATCGCCTCGGTGCCTGGCGCCGTGGCCACCGCCCCCGGCGGGCCCCGGGCGCCGGGGCACTGCCACTTCCGCTTCCCCGGGGTGGAGAGCGAGGCGCTCCTGTTCCTCCTCGACGAGGCCGGCGTGTGCGCCTCGGCCGGGGCCGCCTGCGCCAGCGGTGCCCTGGAGCCCAGCCCCGTGCTCATGGCCATGGGCGTGGACAAGGTCGAGGCCGGTTCCGCCCTCAGGCTGACCCTCGGGCCGGCCACCACCTCCGCCGACGTCGACCTGGCGGCGGGGGCGGTATCCCGGGCCGTCGCCGCGCTGAGGGCAGCCCCATGAGGGTGCTGGTCGCCATGTCCGGCGGGGTGGACTCCTCCGTCGCGGCCGCCCTGGTGATCGGGGCCGGCCACCAGGCGGTGGGCGCCACCATGAAGCTGTGGGGCGGCCCCTCCGACAGCGGCTGCTGCTCGGTGGCCGATGTGGAGGACGCCCGCCGGGTGGCCGACCAGCTCGGGATCAGCCACCACGTCTTCAATTTCTCCGACGACTTCGAACAGCGGGTGGTCGGGCCGTACGTGGCCGACCACGCCGGGGGGCGGACGCCCAACCCCTGCATCGAGTGCAACCGCCACTTGAAGTTCGACCGGTTCCTCTCCCGGGCCCGCCGGCTGGGCTTCGACGCCGTCGCCACGGGCCATCACGCCCGGGTCGTCGGGGAGCCGGGCGGCCGGTGGTCCCTGCGCCGCGGCGCCGACCCGGCCAAGGACCAGTCCTACGTGCTGCACATGCTGCAGCAGCACCAGCTGGAGCGGGTCCTGCTGCCGGTCGGCACCATGACCAAAGCCGAGGTCCGGGCCTGCGCCGCCCGCCTCGGCCTCCGGACGGCCGCCAAGGCCGACAGCCAGGACGTGTGCTTCATCTCCCGCACCGGTGGCCGGGAGGCATTCCTCGGGGCCCGGATCCCGCTCAGGCCGGGCCGGGTCGTCGACGAAGCCGGCCGGGACCTCGGGACGGTGCCGGCCGTGGAGCTGGTGACGGTGGGCCAGCGCAAGGGGATCGGGCAGGCCGTCGGTGGGCGCTACGTCGTTGACGTTGACCCCGGCGCCGCGGTGGTCAGGGTCGGCCCGCTCGATCAGCTGATGGTCGACGAGGTGGCCGTTCCGGAACCGACGTGGGTGGACGGGCCGCCCGCCCCGGGCGAGGAGCTGCAGGTGCAGGTCAGCGCCCATGGTGACCCGGTGGCCGCCCGGTGGGATCCCGCCGGGCGGGTGGCGCTCTCGTCGCCCATCCGGAGGGTGGCGGCCGGCCAGAGCGTGGTCCTCTACCGCGGTGACGCCGTGGTGGGGGGCGGGATCGCCGCCCCGGCCTGAGCCGCCCTCCGGCGCCCACCACCCCCGCCGGAGATGTCTCAGGGGGTGGGTATCTTCGGGGATGTGACGACCAGCGACTGGGAGGCCCGGGCGGCGGAGCTGCGCGAGCTCATCGAGTATCACAACCAGCGCTACTACGTCGAGGACGAGCCCGAGATCACAGATGCCGAGTTCGACGCCCTCGTCGAGGAGCTGGCCTCGCTGGAGCGCCGGCATCCGGAGCTGGTCAGCGGTAGCTCACCCACCCAGACCGTCTGGGGCACGGCGTCGCCGCTATTCACCGAGGTCCACCACCGCACCCCCATGATGTCCCTGGACAAGACCACGAGCTACGAGGAGCTCCTGGCCTGGGCCAAGCGGATGGACCGGTTCATCTCGGGGGCGGTGGCCTACACCTGCGAGCCGAAGATCGACGGCCTGGCCATGAGCCTCCTCTACGAGGACGGCCGGCTGGTGCGGGCCGCCACCAGGGGAGACGGGGAGGTCGGCGAGGATGTGACGGCCAACGTCCTCACCGTCACCGACGTGCCTCACAAGCTGCCCGACCCGGCGCCGAGCCTGGTCGAGGTGCGGGGCGAGATCTACATGCCGGTGCCGGCGTTCGACGAGCTGAACCGCCGCCAGGCGGAGAGCGGCGCCCGGACCTTCATCAACCCCAGGAACGCGGCCGCCGGCTCGCTGCGCCAGAAGGACCCGTCGGTCACCGCCGGCCGGGAGTTGTCTTTCTGGGCCTACCAGCTCGGTGCCATGGAGGACGGGCGGGGCTTCACCCACCACACCGAGACCCTGGAGTGGATGCGGTCCGCCGGCTTCCCCGTGAACCCCAACATCGAGCTGGTCCACGGGCTGG
>JAKAXG010000502.1 GCA_021827225.1 Actinomycetes bacterium
GGGGCCCGGCCGGCGGGGGAGGGGGGTCTACTTTCCGGCCGGCACGTCGGCGCGCCCGCCGGCCCGGGCCAGCCTGGACGCCGCGGCCCGGGCCCGCAGCGCTCTCGCCGCCCGCCTGGCCCGCCGGCTCCGGTAGGTGGCGTAGGGGTCATAGGAGTCGTGGCACGGAACCTCGTGGGCCCGGGCTTCGGGCACCGGTCCGGGCTCGGGGTAGCCGCCCAGGTCGTAACTGTCATGGCACTGCGGCATCGCTGCCTCCTCACTTCGGGCCCATCGTGGGGTCGCGGCCCCCCTCGCGGGCCAGGGCCGAAGGCCCGTTGGGCCGGCGCCGGCGGGCCGGCGCCGGCCGACCCTGGAGGAGAAACACCGTCTTCGGGTAAATGAGTAGACCATGAACTCCCTCGCCCGGCGCCTGGCCGCCGGAGCCACCATCACCGCCGTGGCGGTGGCCGGCAGCCGCCTGGCCGTCCGCCGCTCGGTCCAGGCCCTCAAGGCCCGCACCGACCCCGAGCTCGACCCGCTGTTCGACCTGCCGGACGACGTGGTGGAGCACGAGGTGGCCGCGCCCGACGGCGGCTCCATCCGGGTGCTGGAGCGGGGCGCCGGCCGACCCCTGCTGCTGATCCACGGGATCACCCTGCAGGCGGGGGTGTGGTCGCCGCAGTTCCACATGCTGGCCGACCGCTACCGGGTGCTGGCCATGGACGTTCGCGGCCACGGCGGTTCCCGGGCCGGCAGCGACGGGTTCGGCCGGAAGGTCGCGGCCCGGGACGTGGCGGCCGTGGTCGAGCATTTCGACCTGCGCGGCGCCATCATCGTCGGCCACTCGATGGGCGGCATGATCCTGATGGAGTACGCCGGCGACTTCCCTGGGCACCTGGCCGGGAGGGTGGACGGGCTGGTGTTCATGGACACCGCCGCCTACCAGCTCCTCCCCCGGCCGGCGCTGCCCGTCGCCCAGGCCCTGGGCCGCAGGATGCGCCACCGGCTGGACGCCGGGCGGCCCATCCCCCAGCGGGCGGTCGGGGACGACGACCTCTCCTGGTTCCTGGCCCGCCTGGCGTTCGGCGCCCGCCCGTCGGCCCGGGCGGTGGACCAGGTCCGCCGGTACCTGGAAGAGGTCCCCCAATCGACGTCGCTGCCGTCGGGCATCGACCTTCTCGATCACGACGCCCGGGATGCGCTGCGGGCCACCAGGACACCGTCGATGGTGCTGGTCGGATCCCGGGATCTGCTGACCCCGGTGTGGGCGGCCCGGCGCATCGCCCGCTTCCTGCCCGGCTCCCGCCTCGAGGTCCTGCCCGCCGCCGGGCACCAGCTGATGCAGGAGCGCCCGGCGGAGGTGGCCCGGCTCCTCGACGACTTCGTGGCCAGCCTGCCCGAGGCGTCCCAGGTCGCAGCCCGCTGACCGTGCCCCCGGCCCGCACGGCGTTCGTGCTCGGCGGCGGCGGGATCCTCGGATCGGCGGAGGTGGGCATGCTCAGGGCCCTCCTCGAGCGGCGCATCCGTCCCGACCTCATCGTCGGTTCCAGCGTCGGTGCCCTCAACGGGGTGGCGGTGGCGGCCCGGCCGGACATGGATTCGGTGGCGGAGCTGGCCCGCACGTGGACCAGCCTGCAGGCCCGTGACGTGTTCTCCAACTCAGTGGTGGGCCAGGTCAGCAACCTGGTCCGTCACGGCACCTACCTGCACGGCAACGGGGCCCTGCGCCGGCTGATCACCGCGTCCGCCGGTCCGGTCTCGATCGAGGAGCTGCAGGTGCCGTTCCAGTGCGTCGCCGCCTGCATCGAGCAGGCGTCGGCCTACTGGTTCGACTCCGGTCCGGTCGTCGACGCGGTACTGGCGTCCTGCGCGGTGCCCGGACTCCTGCCCCCGGTCCGCATCGGTGACCGCCACTTCATGGACGGAGGCCTGGTCGCCTCGGTCCCGGTGGGCCGGGCGGTGGAGCTGGGCGCCACCAGGGTGTTCGTCCTGCACGTCGGCAGGCTGGAGCGGGACCTGCGGGCCCCGGCCCGGCCGTGGGACGTGGCCCTGGTCGCGTTCGAGATAGCCCGCCGCCACCAGTTCGCCGACGACATGGCCCGCCTCCCGGCCGGTGTCGATGTGCACGTGCTGCCGGCCGGGGACCTGCCGCCCGCCGTGTCCCTGCGCTACCGCAGCTCGGGGTCCGTCGCCCGGCGGATCGAAGCCGCCTACGAGGCCAGCTGCCGCTTCCTCGACTCCACCGGCCTGTAGACCGGGATGGTCCCGCCCTACGCCGTCCGCAGGCTGCTCCTGCCCCTCCTGCTGGCCCTGGAGCTGGCCGTGCTGGCCCTCCTGGCGGTGACGCTGGTCGCCGGGGTCATCTCGGTCCCGCTGGACCGGAGGGCCCGCCTGGTGCGCATCAGCCTCATGGGCAGCGCCTACCTCGTCCTGGAGTGGATAGGCCTGGCGCTGCTGGCCGGGCTGTGGATCCTCCGGCCGCTACGGGGACGGGCCCGGGCGGAGCGGGCGGAGGTGGCGGTCGTCGGCTGGGTGCTCGGCCGGGTGCTGGGCGCCGCCCGCCGGATCGTGCGCTTCAGCGTCGCACTGGACGAGCCGCCCGCCGCCGGACCCTTCGGCGATCCGGACCCGGTGCTGGTCCTGGCCCGCCACGGAGGCATCGGCGACTCGTTCGCCCTGGTGTGGCTCCTGGCCGAACGTTACGGGAGGCGGCCCCGGGTGGTGCTCAAGCAGGTGCTCCGGTGGGATCCGCTGATCGACGTGGCCCTGTCCCGTACGGGCGCCTGCTTCCTGCCGCCGTCGGCCAATGGCGCGGAGCGCCTGGGTGACCGGGTCGGTGATCTGGCCGACGGGCTGGCGCCGGGCGAGGCGCTGCTGCTGTTCCCGGAAGGGGGGAACTGGACCCCCCGCCGGCGCCTGCGGGCCATCGGCCGGCTGTGGGCCGCCCGCAGGCCGGCCGATGCGCGCACCGCGGCCCTGCTGGACCATGTGCTGCCTCCCCGGGCGGGCGGGGTGCTGGCCTGCCTGGAGACCCGGCCCGACATCCCCGTGGTGATCGTGGCCCACACCGGTCTGGACAAGATCACCTCCGCCCGGCAGCTGTGGCGGTCCGTGCCGTTCTCCCGGGCGATGGAGATCCGCTGGTGGCTGCCGCCCCACCCGCCCTACGGGGAAGCCGACCGGCTGGCGTGGCTCACCGCGGAGTGGGCGGTGATAGACGAGTGGATAGATTCGCGAAACACGAATAACTGACACTCAATCTGACAGCAGGGTTAGGATGGGTGGATGACCAGCGGAGATGTGATCCTGCTCGACTCCCTGCGCCGGCGGATCCGGGCCATGCACTCCCTGTGGGAGGACGCGGTGGGGAGCATGGACGCCGGACAGGTGAACTTCGTGGAACGTGATCCGGTGTTGCCGATCGCCTTCTCGCTGTTCCACTTCGTGCAGATAGAGGATGGCTCGGCCACGACGCTGGGCGCCGGCCCGCTGATCTTCGACCGGGGCTGGGCCGGCCGGCTCAGCATGGCCGTGCCGGACCACGGCAAGGAGCGCACCGTCGAGGAGATGATGGGCCAGCGCATCGGTGACTACGAGGCGTTCAAGGAGTACATGCAACTGGTCTTCGCCAAGACGGAGGCGTGGCTGGCCGGTCTCGACCCGGCGTCGCTGCACGAGGTGGTGGTGCGACGGCCCCTGCCCCCTCAGCTGGCCTCGACCTACAGCGCCCGGGTGGCGGGCCCGGAGGGGATCACCCGCCTGGTCGGCGCCGAGTGCTGGATCTACCAGCACGGGCTGCGTCACATGGGAGAGGTCGAGCACGCCCGGTCCCTGGTGGGGCTGGGCGGGATGACGTCCTGAGGCCCCGCTCCTGACCGGTCAGCGGGACGGGTCGTGGAACTTGCGGAACCGCCACCATTCCTCGCCCTCGTAGGCGTCGTCTCCCCACCATTCCCGTAGCCGCCGTCCGATCTCCGCTTCGGCGCCGTGGGGGGACGGTCTGTAGTAGACCCGCCCGGCGACCTCCTCCGGGCGGTACTCCTGGGCCACGAAGCCTGAGGGGTCGTTGTGCGGGTAGATGTAGCCGCCTCCCTCCTTCATCTTCCGGGCCTGGTAGGGGTGGACCGAACGCAGCGGCCCGGGCACCGGGCCGGCCGGGCGGCCGTTGACGTCCTCGAACGCCCTGGTGAGGGCGGCCGTCACCGTGTTGGACTTGGGGGCGGTGGCCAGGTAGACGACGGCGTGG
>JAKAXG010000503.1 GCA_021827225.1 Actinomycetes bacterium
GTCCGGGTGCAGTAGGGGAGGAATCAGCCGCTCGGCGACGTGGAGGAGGTGCTGGCTCCCGGCGCCACGGTGGTGGTGGATTCCAGGGGAGCCGAAGTCGTGGTGGTGGGCCCCACGGCGGACACCGTGGTGGTGGTGGCAGAAGGCTGGGGGGCGGGGTGGTGGGCCGGGGTCGGAGCCACGGTGGTGGTCGGGCCCGGGACGGTGGTGGGCGGTGTGCTCGTGGCGGTGGTGGTGGATCGGGTGCCCGGGGCCGGGATCAGGGTGGCCACCGGGCGCTGGTGGCCGATGTACCCGGTCGGGGTGGGTTGCGGCCGCACTCTCAGGTAGGCGACCACCGAGCCGGCGAAGATGACCACCAGCACGATGGTCGACCAGCGGGGCCGGCCCGGACGCCGGGCCATCAGGCGGTGGCCTCGGCCTCGGTGGTGGCCGGCGGTGAGGTCATCACGATGCCGGCCCGCCGGAAGCTGCCGGCGATGCGCGCCCTCAGCGCCCTGCTCACCTCGAACTGCCGGCCCGGTTGGGTGCGGGCCACCATCCGCACGGTGTACTGGTCGACGTCCATGGACTCGACTCCCATGACGCTCGGCGGGTCCAGCAGCAGGCAGCGCAGATCGGAGTCGGAGAACGCCTCCTCGCCGACCGTGCGGAGTCGGTCGTTGACCTCGCTCAGGTCGGTGCCGACGGCCACGGGGACGTCGATGATGGCCCGGGCCCAGTCCCGCGAGAGGTTGGTGACCTGCAGGATCTGCCCGTTCGGGATGATGAGCAGTTCGCCGCTCACGGTGCGCAGTCTGGTCACCCGCAGGGTGACCTCCTCGACGGTCCCGGTGACGCCGGTCGTGGCCCCGGGTGAGGAGATCCGGATGACGTCGCCGAAGCCGTACTGGTGCTCCATCACGATGAAAAAGCCGGCCAGCAGGTCCTGCACGACCCGCTGCGCACCGAAGCCGATGGCTACCCCCGCGACCGACGCCGGCGCCACGACGCTGGTCAGCGGGACCCCCAGCCGCTCCAGGACGAGGACGAGGGCGATCAGCCAGATGACCGCCAGCACAGCCCACCGCACGGCCTGAACCACGGCCGTGCGGTGCTTGACCCGCTCGGTCTGCACCACCGGGTCAGGACCGGCGGTGGCTTCCGTACGGGCCGCCAGCCGGTTGCCGAACCAGGCTGTGAAGCGGGTCAGGAGTCCCGCTCCGCTGACGATGTACACGCTTTCGAGTCCGCTCGTGCGGGCCCAGAAAGAAATATCGTTGAGCGCCACGCCGCTTCGACTATGGCACACGTGCACCGCCGAGGGCTACCTGGGGCCGGCCCGGCGGGTCGGGACGCCGAGGGACGGTTTACTAAAGCTTTTCCTTCTCCACGGTTTCCGGTGAAAGCCGCCTAAATAGGCTCCACCTGTGGCCGTCCAGGCGTTCGACCCAGCACTTCAGAGCACCAAGCGACGGGCGGCCCTCTCGCCGCGGGCCGCTCCGCCCCGGGCCTGGGTCAGCCAGGTGGCCGTGGCGGTGGTGGCCGTCGGGTTCGTGCTGGCCATGCTGAGCGCCATCTTGGTCGAGACCGGCCGGGAACTGTCGCTGCCCGGTGGGGTCGCCACGTTCGCCGGAACCCTGACCGGGATGGCGGGCACGTACCTGCTGCTGGTCATGCTGCTGCTGGTGAGCCGGATCGGCCCGGTGGAGCGGGTGCTCGGCCAGGACGGCCTCCTGCGCTGGCACCGGAGGGTGGCGCCCTGGCCGATATCGCTGCTGGTGGCTCACGCCCTGCTCATCATCGTCGGCTACGCCCAGGCCGGCCGCACCGGCTTCCTGCACGAGTCGGTCACGTTGATCCTGCACTTCCCGGACGTGCTGGCCGCCACCGTGGGCCTGGGCCTGATGGTGGCGGCCGGGATCGTGTCGATCCGGGCGGTCCGCAACCGCCTGCAGCGCGAGACCTGGTGGTCCATCCACCTCTACATGTACCTGGCCATCGCCCTGTCGTTCGCCCACGCCGTCGCTCTCGGCCCCTCGTTCGTGGGTCATCCGCTGACCCGGGTGTTGTGGGCGATCGTTTGGGCGGCCACCGCCGGGGTGGTCCTGGTCTATCGCTTCGGGGTGCCGCTCTTGCGCAACGCCCGCTACGGGTTGAGGGTCGCCGAGGTGCGCTCCGAGGGACCCGACGTGGTGTCGGTCATCTGCACCGGACGCGGCGTGCAGAGGCTGGCCGTCTCCGGAGGTCAGTTCTTCACCTGGCGGTTCCTGACGCCCGGCCTGTGGTGGCAGGCCCATCCGTTCTCCCTCTCCGCCCGGCCGCGGCCCCCTTACATCCGGCTGACGGTCAAACAGGTCGGAGACTTCTCCAGGGGAGTGGCGCGGCTCCGCCCCGGTACCCGGGTGCTGGTCGAAGGGCCCTTCGGTGCCTTCACGGCCGACTCCATGCGCCAACGCAAGGCGCTGCTGGTGGCCGGCGGCATCGGTGTCACCGCGGTCCGGGCCCTTCTGGAGGACCTGCCCCGCGCTTCCAACCCCTATGTGATCATCCGGGCGTCGCGCGACGACGACCTGGTTCTGCGGGAGGAGATCGCCGAGCTGGTGAGGCACCGGCACGGCACGCTCCAGGAGCTGGTCGGCTCCCGGGAGCAGGTCGCGGTGACCGCTGGCCTCCTGCGGAAGCTGGTGCCGGAGCTGTTGCGGCGGGAGGTGTTCGTGTGCGGACCGCCCGAGTTCGTGCAATCGGCGGTGGCCGCCATGGAGCAGGCGGGCGTCTCACGCCGTCACATCCACTACGAGGAGTTCAGTTGGTAGCGGTAAGGCATTCAGGTGGTAACCGGGACCGGCGCTACGGGCGGCCCGCATCGGAGGTGAGTGGCTCGTGAAGCGGGCTCCGTTCGTGGTGGCGGCGACCGCCGCCGGGCTGGCCGGCGTGCTCAGCTACCACACCAAGGGCACCTCCCTGGCTGCCCTCAGTTCGGCCCCGGCCCCCGGCCGGGCTCCCACCGCCAAGACCGGCCACGGGGGTGGCGGCCAGGCATCCGCTCCGGCCAGCCATCCGGCCGGCAGCCACCCGGCCGGTACCGGCCAGCCGGCCGGTACCCAGCCGGCGGCCAGCCGCCCGACGACGCCTCCCACCAGCGCGGCATCGGTCGGGGGCACCGCCACCGGGAAGCTGGAGCAGTACGGGTACGGCGAGCTCAGCGTGAGGGTGACCGTCGCCGGGGGACACATCTCCTCCATCGGCACGGCAGAGCTGAGGACGGCCGAGAGCTACTCCCAGCAGCTGGCGGTCCAGGCCATCCCGATGCTGCGATCGGAGATCCTCAAGGCCCAGAGCACCCGGGTGTACGGGATCACCGGCGCCACCTATACGAGCGAGGCGTACGCCGCTTCGGTCCAGTCGGCACTCGACAAGCTGCACTTCGCCTGAGGCCCGCGGCACAACACCGGCACCGCCCCCACCCCGGCCTCAAGCCGGTGTGCGGGCGTTCCTGAACAGGCAGCGGTCGAACAGCAGGAACTGCACGACCCACAGGCAGCCGGTGGTGCCGATGCTGGTGACCTCGACCACGAGGGTGCGCAGGGACCGGGACCAGCGGGCCGCAGTGGCATGGTCGCCCATGGCGTGCACGGCCAGGCTGGAGATGGCCAGCTCCAGGAAAGCCCAGATCCAGAACGGCAGGACCTCGGTGCTCAGCGACGCCCGCCCGTCCCGGGCCCACACCCATCTCCGGTTCAGCTCGAATGCCGGGATGGTGGCGGCTGCGGTGGCGATGACGTTGGACCAGCCGGCGTCGAAGTGCACCACGCCCACGAGGATCCCGAGCACGCTGATGGTCGTCAGGTTGGCCACGATCGACGTGGCTGCGTACCGCCACAGCTGCAACAGGCGGGTGCGGTGGCGTGACAGCAGGGAGTTGATCATCTTTCCGGCCAGAGCAGGGGAGGGGGGGTGCCCCGCAGCGGTCATACCCTTTGTAGCGCCCAGGATCACCGCTGTCCGTTCAGGGTGGCGCCCCAACTACGGCCGGGACCTTCCAGCCGGGCGGGTCAGATACGGGTGACGGTCATCTCCGGGGGCCAATCGCCGTCCCGGGTCCCCTCGATGGCCTCGGCGGCCGCTTCGAGGATGGTGGCGGCGTCGGCCGGCGCCCCCACCACGACGGCGAGCCTCTCGACGGTCACGTCGCACTCCCGGCTCAGTTCCCGGACCCGGCTGGCGGAGACCGCCGCGGCGCC
>JAKAXG010000504.1 GCA_021827225.1 Actinomycetes bacterium
CCCGGACCCTGGTGCGGGGCATCGCCGCCCACAGCGGCAGCGGCCCGGCGGAGGTGCTGCGCGACGTCGAGCAGACGATGCAGGTCCTCAGGCTGGGCACCACCGCGACGGCGGTGGTGGCCCGTGCTGAGAGGGGGGGCCCCGGGGGCGGGTGCCGGTTGCGCTGGTCCAACGCCGGCCATCCCCCTCCCATCCGGGTCGACAGTGCCGGCGGCACCGCGCTGCTAGCCGCCGACGAGGCGGACCTGCTGCTGGGCGGCCCGGTGGGGACCCCCCGCCACGAGTACGTAACCGACCTGGCGCCCGGGTCCACCGTCATCTTCTACACCGACGGGCTGGTCGAGCAGCGGGATCAGCCTCTGGTGGAAGGCGTGGCCCGGCTCGAGCGCCTGCTCGGCGACCTGGCGGGAGCGGACCTGGAGGACATCTGTGACCGGATCCTGCGGGAGATGCTCCCCGACCGGCCCGGTGACGACGTGGCCCTGGTGGCCGTGCGCATCGGGCCGCCAGCCGGCTGACGCGATCCGACCGCGCCGGGAACCGCCCGGCGGTGCCTACGCTGCAGCGGTCAAATAGGGTGAGCACGGAGGTGCAGGAACTGTGGGTCTGGCTGATTTCGCGTTGCGGGTGACAGTGGGTGGCCTGATGGCCGGGCACGGGCTGCAGAAGCTCAACGGCAGCTTCGGGGGCTCCGGCCTGGACGCGACGGCCGCGACCATGGCCGCCATCGGGATGCACCCGGCGAAGCACCAGGCCCGGGCCGCCGCCCTGAGCGAGACCGTCGGTGGGGCTCTCACCGTGGCCGGGCTCATGAGCCCGCTCGGACCGGCCATGATCACAGGCACCATGGCTGTGGCCATAGAGAAGGTGCACGCCAGGAACGGTGTATGGGTCACCAAGGGAGGGTTCGAGTACAACGTGGTCCTCATCGCCGCTTCCCTGGCCGTGGCCGCCCATGGTCCCGGGCCGCTGTCGCTGGATGCCCTCCTCGGGCGGCGCCGCTCCGGCACCCGCTGGGCTCTGCTGGCTGCTGCCGCCGGCCTGGGCGCGGCTGCCGGGGCGGTGCAGTTGGCCGCCCGCATGGCTCCCCCCGAGGAGGCCGAAACCGCCGCTGTCCCAGCGGCGACGGCCTGACACCGCCGCTGTCTGTGGCTCCGAGCGACCGGTGATGTGCCGGTGATGTGCCGGTGCTGAGCCGCCTCCTCCGGAGCCGGCTGAAGCCCTATCGGCGCATGATCGCGTTGATGGTGGTACTACAGGCGGTGCAGACGGTGTCCACGCTGACCCTGCCCACCCTCAACGCCCGGATCATCGACAACGGGATCCTCCGCCACGACCAGGCCTACATCCGCTCCACGGGGGCGGTGATGCTGGCCTTCTCGCTGGCCCAGGTTGTGTTCGCCGCGGCCGCCGTCTACCTGGGAGCCAGGGTGGCCATGGGCTTCGGCCGGGACGTGCGCGGCGCCATGTTCCACAAGGTCACCGATTTCTCCGCCCGGGAGGTCGGCACCTTCGGAGCTCCCTCGCTCATCACCCGGATCACCAACGACGTCCAGCAGGTCCAGCTGCTGGTCGTTATGGCCGCCACCATGGCCATCAGCGCGCCGATCACCCTGGTGGCCGGGATCATCGCCGCCATGAACCAGGACGTGGGGCTGTCGGCCATCCTGGCCGTCAGCGTGCCCGTGGCGGCGGCGGTGCTGGGCGTCATCGTCTCCCGCATGGTGCCCGCCTTCCGTCTCATGCAGGACCGCATCGATCAGATCAACCGGATCCTGCGGGAGCAGATCACCGGAATCCGGGTGGTGCGGGCGTTCGTCCGCGAGCCGCAGGAACGGGCCCGTTTCGCCCGGGCCAACGCCGAGTTGACCGACACGTCGCTCAGGGCGGGCCGGCTGATGGCGTCGATGTTCCCCACCGTCAACCTGGTGATCAACGGGTCCAGCGTGGCGGTCCTCTGGCTCGGCGCATCCCGGATACAGGAAGGCCACATGCAGGTGGGGTCGCTGGTCGCCTACCTCTCCTACCTCATCCAGATCCTCATGTCGGTGGTGATGGCCACCTTCATGATCTCGATGATCCCCCGGGCGGCGGTGTCGGCCGGGCGGATCCAGCAGGTCCTCGACTCGGAGTCGTCGGTCCGCAGCCCGGACCGCCCGGCGGCGCTGGTGACCGGCCCCTCCGACATCGAGTTCCGCAATGTCGGGTTTCACTACCCGGGAGCCGACCACCCCGTCCTGTCGGGGATCTCCTTCCGGACCACGGCCGGACAGACCACCGCCATTGTCGGCAGCACCGGGGCCGGCAAGACGACGCTCCTGCAGCTCATCCCCCGGCTGTTCGACGCCACCACCGGCTCGGTCCTGATCGGCGGGGTGGATGTGCGCCAGCTCGACACCGACTACCTGTGGACCTCCGTCGGCCTGGTGCCCCAGAGGCCCTACCTGTTCTCCGGTACGGTCGCCACCAACCTGGCCTACGGAAGGCCCGGCGCCACCGAGTCGGAGATGTGGGAAGCGCTCGAGGTGGCCCAGGCCGCCGGGTTCGTGCGCCGCATGCCGGGAGGGCTGGAGGCCCGCATCGACCAGGGCGGGGCGAACGTGTCCGGTGGTCAACGCCAGAGGCTGGCCATCGCCCGGGCCCTGGTGCGCAAGCCGGCCGTCTACCTCTTCGACGACTCGTTCTCGGCTCTCGACCTGACGACCGACGCCCGCCTCAGGGCCGCTCTGAAGCCCTACACCGCGGACAGCGCTGTGCTGATCGTCGCCCAGCGGGTGTCGACCATTACCACCGCCGATCGCATCCTGGTGCTGGAGGACGGGGAGCTGGTGGGCGTGGGCACCGATGCCGAGCTGCGCGCCGGCTGCCCGACCTACGCCGAGATCGTGCAGTCCCAGCTGGGCGAGCGGGAGCCGGCGTGAGCTCCGCCACCGATCAGGACCGCGACGCCAGCCGGCTCCCGGCCACCGAGACCCGTCCGGCCGGCCGGTGGAACGCCATGGGTGTCCCGACCGAGCGGTCGAAGAACTTCTCGGCCGTGGTGCGGCGCCTCGGCCGGCTCATGGCGAGCGAGAGCCCGAAGCTGGCCATGGTGCTCGTGTTCTCCGTGTCGGGCGTGATCATGAACGTGTTCGGACCCCGGGTGCTCGGGCACGGCACAGATCTGATCATCGCCGGCGCGGAGCGGGGCGGCATCGACTTCTCCCGGCTCGACACCGTGCTGCTCGAGGCCGTCGGTCTCTACGCCGGGTACGCCTTCTTTTCCCTCCTCAGCGCCTACACCCTGGCCGGCGTGGTGCAGCGGCTGATGCAGAGGCTGCGCCAGTCCGTGGAGGAGAAGGTCCACGCCCTGCCTCTCAGCTACATCGACCAGGGAGCCCGCGGGGACCTCCTGAGCCGGGTGACCAACGACATCGACAACATCGCCCAGAGCCTGCAGCAGACCCTGAGCCAGATGCTGAACTCGGTGCTGCTGCTGGTCGGGGTGGCGGTGATGATGTTCACCATCTCCCCGCTGCTGGCGGCCGTGGCATTGGTCACGGTTCCGGTGTCGGTCTTCTCCATGCGCCGCATCGCCGCCCGAGCCCGCCCCCGCTACATCGGACAGTGGCGCAGCACAGGAACCCTGAACGCCATCGTGGAGGAGGCGTTCACCGGTCACGCCATCGTCAAGTCGTTCGGCCGCCAGAAGGAGGTCGAAGCCCGGTTCCGGGAGATGAACGAGGAGCTGTACGAATCATCGGCCGGCGCCCAGTTCATGTCGAGCCTCATGCAGCCGGTGACCATGTTCATGGGCAACCTGCAGTACGTCCTGGTGGCGGTGGTCGGCGGCCTGAGGGTGGCCAGCGGTGCCATCAGCATCGGAGACATCCAGGCGTTCGTCCAGTACTCCCGGACCTTCTCCATGCCTCTCACCCAGCTCGCCTCGATGATGAATGTCTTCCAGAGCGGTATGGCGTCCCTGGAGCGGGTGATCGAGCTTCTCGACGCCGAGGAGCAGGTGCCCGACGCGGAACCGGAACCGGGAGCCGGGCCCACACGGGGCCGCGTGACCTTCGAGGAGGTGTCCTTCTCGTACCGGCCGGACGTGCCGCTGATCGAGTCGCTCTCGCTGGTTGCGGAGCCGGGCCAGACCATCGCCATCGTCGGCCCCACAGGAGCCGGTAAGACCACTCTGGTCAACCTGATCATGCGCTTCTACGAGCTGGATTCGGGGCG
>JAKAXG010000505.1 GCA_021827225.1 Actinomycetes bacterium
TGCAGCTCGGCCCCGACCAGGACTTCTTCGCCAACCTGATCGACAGCTGGGAGTCCACCTGGCCCCGGCCGAGGGTGATCGTCTTCTCCTTCCCCCACAACCCCACCACCGAGTGCGTGGACCTGGAGTGGATGGAGCGCCTGGTGCAGTTCGCCCGGGAACACGAGGTCATCCTGGTGCACGACTTCGCCTACTCCGACACCGCCTTCGACGGCTTCGAGCCCCCGTCGGTACTGCAGGTACCCGGCGCCAAGGACGTGGCGGTCGAGTTCTACACCATGACCAAGAGCTTCTCCATGGCCGGCTGGCGGGTGGCGTTCATGGTCGGCAACCCCGAGATCGTGGCCGCCCTGACCAAGCTGAAGAGCTACCTCGACTACGGGACATTCCAGCCCATCCAGATCGCGTCGATCGTGGCCCTCAACGAGGCCTCCGAATATCCCAGAGAGGTCAACGACATCTACAACTCCCGGCGCAACGCCCTCTGCGACGGGCTCAACCGCATCGGATGGAAGATCGACCCGCCCCGGGGGACCATGTTCGTCTGGGCTCCCATCCCCGAGCCCTACGCCGAGATGGGGTCCCTCGAGTTCGCCAAGTTCCTGGTCACCGAAGCCGATGTGGCCACCTCCCCGGGTATAGGCTTCGGCAAGGGCGGTGAGGGATTTGTCCGCTTCGCTCTCATCGAGAACGAGCAGCGGATCCAGCAAGCCATCCGGAACATGCGCAAGGCTTTGACGAAGTTGGGGTGAGGACATGGCCTACTGGGTGCTGAAAGCCGTTCTGACCCCGATCCTCCTGGTGCTGTACCGGGTGAAGGTGGAGGGTCGGCGGAACGTGCCCCGTAGCGGTCCGGTCATCCTGGCCTCCAACCACCAGTCGTTCATCGACAGCATCTTCCTGCCGCTGTGCGTGCCCCGGCGGGTGACGTTCGTGGCCAAGGCGGAGTACTTCGAGAGTTGGAAGACCGCCTGGTTCTTCCGGGCCGTCGGCATGATCCCGCTCAAGCGGGACGGGGGGAGCGCCTCCGAGCGGGCCCTGGCCGCCGCCCGCGAGGTCCTCGACGCCGGGGGGGTGCTCGGCATCTACCCCGAGGGCACCCGCTCCCCGGACGGGCGGCTGTACAAGGGCCACACCGGCGTGGCCCGCCTGGCCATGCAGTGCGGGGCCGCGGTGGTACCGGTGGCGCAGTTCGGGACCGCCGCGGTGCAGCCCATCGGGAAGGTCCGGCCCAACTTCTTCAAGCCGGTCCGGGTGAAGATGGGCGAGCCCATCACCATCCCGTGCCGGGGCCCGCAGGACCCGCCGCTCAGCGCCGAGGATCTGCGCAACTGCACCGACGCCATCATGGACGCCATCGCCGCCCTGTCGGGGCAGGAGCGGGTCGCCATGTACGCCAAGCGGGACCGGGGCCGCATGGCCGCTCCCGGGTCGGAGGCCGACCCGTTCCCAGACGGTGGCGCCCAGCGGCCGAAGTCCCCGGAGCCGGCCGCCGCCGCTGACGGTCCGAGCCCGGTGGCCTGAACCACCGGTACGGGCCGGCGGTAACACGGCCGGCGCGACCCGGTAACCGGCTGTTCACAGTGCGCTGTTAGCGTTCCAGCCGTGCCTCTCTACACCGTGCGGGTATGGGTACCCGACCGACCCGGCGCCCTGGGCGCCGTGGCCAGCCGTATCGGCGCCGTGCGCGGCGACATGATCGGCATCGACATCCTCGAGCGCGGCGGAGGACGGGCCATCGACGAGCTGGTGGTGGACCTGCCCTCGGAGAGCCTGGTCGACCTGCTGGTCGCGGAGATAAGCGAGGTGGACGGGGTCGACGTCGAAGACGTGCGCCGGGCCAGCGACGCCCTGGTGGACCCCCGCCTCGACGCTCTGGAGACGGCCGTGTCGCTGGTCAGCCAACCGGCGGTGGAGTCGCTGCTGGCCAGCCTGGTGCGCAGCAGCCTGCGGGATTTCCAGTCGGACTGGGGCACGATCATGGAGCTGGACGCCGTCGACCCCAACGTGGCGGTCGGTCCCGTCCCCCCCGGGCCGTGGCTGAGGGCGTTCCTGGCCGGCAGCCGGGCCGCGGTGGCGCCCCGACCGGGGGAGGCCGCGCCCGACGACGTGGCGTGGGCCGACCTCGACGCCGCCGGGCTGGTGCTGCTCCTGGGCCGGCAAGGTCGACCGTTCCGCATCCGGGAGCGGCGCCAGCTGACCGCCCTGGCCCGCATCGGCGATGCCCGCTGGGCGGAGCTGACGGCCCGCAGCGGCCGCCTGGCCCACCCCAGCGCCCTGTAGGCCCGGGCCCCTGCAGACCCGGATCCTGCAGACCGGCTGCCCGGGGCCCTGCCCTCCTAGGCCGGGGTCTCCCAGGCCAGCGCCCGCTCCACCGCCCGCCGCCAGGAGGCGTACGCCGCCCGGACCGGTGGGTCCGACGGTTCGGGCTCCACCGCGGCGTCGGCCCGCCACACCGTCGAGATGTCGTCGAGGGAGTCCCACACCCCCTCGGCCAGGCCGGCCAGGAACGCCGCCCCGACGGCGGTGGTCTCGCTGTTGGCCGTCCGGCGCACCGGCACGCCGAGCAGGTCGGCCTGGATGCGCAGAAGGAGGTCCATGGCCGACGCCCCTCCGTCGACGCGCAGTTCGGCCAGGCCGTGGCCGCACGCCTCGGTCATGGTCCCGATCACGTCCGCGGTCTGAAACGCCATGGCCTCCACCGCGGCCCTCGCCAGCTGGGCCCGTCCGGTCCCGCGGGTCAGACCGACCACGGTGCCCCGGGCGTGGGGATCCCACCACGGGCTGCCCAGACCGGTGAGAGCGGGAACGAACATGCAGCCGCCGCTGTCGGGGACCGATCCGGCCAGCGGGCCGATCTCCGACGCCGAGGCGATCATGCCCAGCCCGTCCCTCAGCCACTGCACCGCCGCCCCGGTGACGAAGATGGCCCCTTCCAGGGCGTATGAGGTCCGGGCCGGGGTCGGCTCCCCGAGCGACCAGGCCACGGTGGTGAGAAGACCCTCGACCGGCTCCGCCATCCCGTCCCCCACGTTCATGAGGACGAAGCTGCCCGTCCCGTAGGTGTTCTTGGTCATGCCGGGGGCGAAGCAGGCCTGTCCGAACAGGGCGGCCTGCTGGTCACCGGCCACCCCGCTCACGGGCACCCCGGCGGCCAGGCCGGGCACCACGCCCGCGGCGGTGGTCCCGAGGCGCCCGCTCGACGGTCCGACCTCGGGCAGGATCGACACCGGCACCCCGAACAGGTCGGCCAGCTCGGGGTCCCACGCCAGGCGGCCGATGTCGAACAGGAGGGTCCTCGACGCGTTGGTGGTGTCGGTGCAGTGGGCCCGGCCACCGGTGAGCCGCCACAGGATCCAGCTGTCCACGGTGCCGAACGCGGTGTCGGCGTCGGCGGTCACTCCGTTGCCGTCGAACAGCCACGCCAGCTTGGTGGCCGAGAAGTAGGGGTCGACGACCAGGCCGGTGCGGCTGCGCACCAGGTCGAGGTGGCCGGCCTCCGTCAGCTTCTCGCAGATGGCGGCGCTGCGGCGGTCCTGCCACACCACGGCCCGGTGCAGGGGCCGGCCGGTGCGGCGGTCCCACAGCACCACGGTCTCGCGCTGGTTGGTGATGCCGATGGCCGCCACCGGCTGCTCCAGCCGGGACAGCAGGTCGGCGAAGGTGGACACCACCGCGTCCCAGATGTCGTCGGGGTCGTGCTCCACCCAGCCCGGCCGGGGGAAGTGCTGGGGGAACTCGGCGTAGCTGCTGGCGACCACCGTGCCGTCGGCACCCACCGCCATGGTCCTCACGCCGGTCGTACCGGCGTCTATGGCCACCACCACACCCATGGCCTGGGACCCTACCCGTCCATGGTGATCCCCGGCGCGGCCCCCCGTCGAAGGGGCGGGGACTGGGGGGCCGGCGCCAGGGTGGTAGCCGCCGAGGGGGCAGCATCGGCGGCTGGGAGGTCCCTACCCGGCGTCGCTCGACCTCAAACGACTTTGCGGAAAAATTTCCCCGGTCCCCAGTTCCTGGCGGTTTTCCCCCGGTCGTACACAGCTTCTGCCCTCTACCGCTCCACAGGCCGGGACCCCTACGGTGGCCCGGCCCGAGCCGGACGGCCCGACTGCAAACCTTCGCGAGCGCGGTCTGACCAGCGGTTTTCCCGACCGGGTGCCATTGACACGGATGAAGTTACGGTGTTGTAATTTCATCCTCATGTTGTGGGCT
>JAKAXG010000506.1 GCA_021827225.1 Actinomycetes bacterium
CCCACCAGGCCGGCCTCGAACAGGGCCGAGTTGATGGCCGGAGTGCTCGACGTGCGCAGCAGGGTCCGGTCCAGATCGAAGATGGCAGCGGATCGGGCCATGACCCCGAGAAAGCTACTGCCTTCCGAAGCCCTGTTCGGTCAGCCGGTGCCCGGACGCGTCGAAGGCCCGGCCGGGGGGGGGTGGCCGGGCCTTCGGATTCAACCGCTACGCAGAGGGGGGACTGAGCGCAGCGGGCGATACTCAATATACCATCGGCCGGCCGATTCCATCGGTTCAGCAGCAATTTGTGATACTCATCATCTATTCTGTAGATGACTGGCGTGTGTCCGATGGAAGGGTCATGGAACTCCGGCAACTGCAGGCACTGATCGCCATCGCCGACCACGGCAGCTTCTCGTCGGCGGCCGCGGCCCTCCACACGGTGCAGTCGAACGTCTCCAGCCACATCGCCCGGTTGGAGCGGGAGCTGGGGGTGCAGCTGGTCGATCGTCACGCCGGCCGGCTCACCGAGGAGGGGCTGGCGGTGCTCGAGCGGGCCCGGCGGGTCTCCGCCGAATTGGAGGCGGCGGTGGCGGATGTGGCGGCGTTCCGCCACGAGATCACCGGCACCGCCCGTATCGGCATGATCGGTACCACCGCCCGGTGGCTGGCCCCGCTGCTGCTCGAGCGCATGGCCACGGTGCATCCGAAGGTGCGGCTGCTGATCGGCGACGGTACCTCGGCCACCCTGGAGCCGCTTCTGGTCGCCGGTTCGATAGACGCCGCAGTGGTGAACCTGCCCCAGAGCAGCCCCGACCTGGCGGTGCGGCCCCTCTTCGACGAGGACCTGGTGCTGGTGGTGCCCGACGGCCACCACCTGGCCGGTCGCGACAGCGTCACCATGGGCCAGCTGGGCGGCATCGACCTGCTGTTGCCGGCGCCGGGAACCAGCTTCCGGAAGGAAATCGACCAGGCTGGACAGGCCGCCGGGGTGACGCTCACCCCGCGGGCGGAACTGGACGGGGTCCGGCTGATCGCCTCGCTGACGCTGCGGGGATACGGGCCGGCCATCCTGCCGGCCACCGGCGCCGCCGAGGGGCGGGGGGTGCACCAGATCCGGGTCAGCGGGCTCCCCCGCCGGACCGTCGGGCTGGCCCTGCGGCGCCGGGGCCGACCCAGCGCCCCGGCCCGGGCCCTGCTCGAGGTGCTGGACCGGGTGGTGGCCGCCAACCTCGAACCGGGTCACGGCCTGCACCAGCCGTCGCTCTGAGGAGCGGACGGCCGGTGCAGGCCGGCCGGGTCAGGCGTCGCGCAGCTGGCGCAGCACGTAGAGCAGGATGCCCCCGTGGCGGTAGTACTCCGCCTCTTTCGGGGTGTCGATGCGCAGGGTGACCTCGAACTGCACCGGGTCGGCGCCGTCGCGGACGGCGCGCACCGACAGGTGGCGGGGCAGGGCCGCCCCATCGGCCAGGCCCTCCAGGCCGGTGATGTCGAAGACCTCCTCGCCGGTGAGGCCGAGCGACTCGGCGGTCTGCCCGTCGCTGAACTGCAGCGGCAGGATGCCCATGCCGACCAGGTTCGAGCGGTGGATGCGCTCGAAGCTCTCGGCCAGCACGGCCTTCACCCCGAGCAGGGCGGTGCCCTTCGCCGCCCAGTCACGCGACGACCCCGACCCGTACTCCTTGCCGGCCAGGATGACCAGCGGGACACCCTCGGACCCGTAGCGCTTGGAGGCGTCGTAGATGGACATCTGCTCGCCGTCGGGCAGGTGCCGGGTGACGCCGCCCTCGGTGCCGGGCGCCATCTGGTTGCGCAGGCGGATGTTGGCGAAGGTGCCCCGGATCATCACCTCGTGGTTGCCCCGCCGGGACCCGTAGGAGTTGAAGTCGGACTGGTCCACTCCCCCGTCGACCAGCCACCGCCCGGCCGGGCCGTCCTTGCGGATGTTGCCGGCCGGGGAGATGTGGTCGGTGGTGACCGAGTCGCCGAGCTTGGCCAGGACCCGGGCGCCCCTCACGTCGGCGAGCGGCTCGGGAGTCATGGTCATGCCCTCGAAGTACGGGGGCTGGCGGACGTAGGTGGAGGTGGAGTCCCAGGCGTAGGCGTCGCCGGTCGGCACGTCCAGGCTGCGCCAGCGCTCATCGCCCTCGTACACCGAACCGTAGGAGCCGGAGAACATGTCCGAGGCGATGGACGAGCCCACCACGTCGGCGACCTCCTGCGGGGACGGCCATATGTCGCGCAGGTACACAGGCTGGCCGTCGGAGCCCTCACCGAGCGGCTCGTTGACGATATCCATGTCCATGGAGCCGGCCAGGGCGTAGGCCACCACCAGAGGAGGTGACGCCAGATAGTTCATCCGCACGTCGGGGCTGATGCGACCCTCGAAGTTGCGGTTGCCCGACAGCACCGACACCACCGACAGGTCGCCGGCGTTGACGGCGTCGGAGATGGGCTGGAGCAGGGGGCCGCTGTTGCCGATGCAGGTCGTGCAGCCGTAGCCGACCAGGTCGAAACCCAGCTTGTCCAGGTAGGGGGTGAGCCCGGCCCGCTCGTAGTAGTCCATGACCACCTTCGAGCCGGGGGCCAGCGTGGTCTTGACCCACGGCTTGGTCTGGAGTCCCTTCTCCACCGCCTTCTTGGCCAGCAGGCCGGCGGCGACCATCACCGACGGGTTGGAGGTGTTGGTGCAGGAGGTGATGGCGGCGATGACCACGTGGCCGTGGTCGAGCTCGAACGACGTGCCGTCGTCGAGCGTCACCGGGGTGGGGTTGCTCGGGGCCGCGGCGCCGTCGCCCTGCCCGAGGACCTTGACCACCGACCGGCGGTACTCGGGGGCGGCCTGGTCCAGGCGGACCCGGTCCTGGGGCCGGGCCGGGCCGGCCAGGGAAGGCACCACCGTGGACAGGTCCAGGCTCAGCCGCTCCGAGTACTCCGGGCGGTGGGCCGGGTCGTGCCACAGGCCCTGCTCCTTGGCGTAGGCCTCCACCAGGGCGATGCGCTCGGGGCTGCGGCCGGTGAGCTGCAGGTACCGCAGCGTCTCCTCGTCGACAGGGAAGATGGCGCAGGTCGACCCGTACTCGGGCGACATGTTGCCGATGGTGGCCCGGTTGGCCAGCGGCACGGCCGACACCCCCTCGCCGAAGAACTCCACGAACTTGCCCACCACCCCGTGCTTGCGCAGCATCTCGGTGACGGTCAGCACCAGGTCGGTGGCGGTCGAGCCCTCCGGCAGGGTCCCGGTCAGCTCGAAGCCCACCACCCGGGGGATCAGCATCGACACCGGCTGGCCCAGCATGGCGGCCTCCGCCTCGATGCCGCCCACGCCCCAGCCGAGCACACCCAGGCCGTTGATCATGGTGGTGTGGGAGTCGGTGCCGAGGAGGGTGTCGGGGTAGGCCTGGCCGGAGTCATTGGTGAAAACGACACGCGCCAGGTACTCCAGATTCACCTGGTGGCAGATGCCGGTATTCGGCGGTACGACCCGCAGGGTGTCGAAGGCTCCCTGGCCCCAGCGGAGGAAGCGGTACCGCTCCTCGTTGCGCTGGAACTCCAGCTCGGCGTTCTTGGCGAAAGCGTCGGTGGTGCCGTAGTTGTCGGCGATGATGGAGTGGTCGATCACCAGCTCGGCCGGGATCAGGGGGTTGACCCGGGACGGGTCCCCGCCCAGCTCCTTCATGGCGTCGCGCATGGCGGCCAGGTCCACCACCGCCGGTACCCCGGTGAAGTCCTGCATGAGGATCCGGGCCGGGGCGAAGGCGATCTCCTGGCTGGGCTCGGCGCTCGGGTCCCAACCGGCCAGGGCCCGGACGTCGTCGGCCCGGACGCTGACGCCGTCCTCGTTGCGCAAAAGGTTCTCCAGGAGGATCTTCAGCGAGTACGGGAGGCGGTCACTGCCCTCGACGGCGTCGAGCCTGAAGATCTCATAGGTACGACCGCCGACGGAGAAATCCGCCCGGGCGCCGAAACTGTCCTGGATGCTCGCCATCCTCACTCCTCGCTAGCAGGCAACTTGCATCCCAGTGTGGCTCACCGGGGCGGGAGGAGGAAAAACGGGTGGCCCGGGGTGGCCGGCCCCGAGCCCGGATCCCGCATGAGGGGATTCACACGTGTTCGTCCCTTTTTTCCGTATTCTTACCGGCATACCCCGTCCGCCATTGCGCGTCTTTCGGGGCTTAGTTCCCTCCTGTCACTCTCGGTGCTCTATTGTCGGGGTCGCCGTCCGGGGTAGG
>JAKAXG010000507.1 GCA_021827225.1 Actinomycetes bacterium
AGGGCCCAGATCCTGGACCGGGCGGCCGCCCTGGCCGCCGCCCCGGTGGTGGCCGACCTGCTGGGCTCCGAGCTCGGATGGGATCCCGGGGAACGGGAGCGCCAGGTGGCGGACTTCGCCGCCGGCATCGAGGCCGAGCTGGCCGCGGAGGGCGGGGCGGCCGCCGGGGCCAGGGCCGTCTCGTGAGGACCCCGCTGCCGGCGTCGCTCACCCCCGCCGCCGCCACGAACCCCACCCGGCTGGACGCCATCGCCCGGGTACAGGTCGGCGACGACGTGGTGGAGCGGCTACGGGGAGCCTGCGCTCAGGTGACCACCGACGACGCCGCCCGGGTCGAGGCCGGGCGCGACTGGTGGCCGCTCTCGACGGTGTGGGCGGTGGCCGACACCGCCCCGTCGATCCCCGCCGTCGTGGCCCGGCCGGCCTCCACCGAAGAGGTGGCCGCCGTCCTGGCCGTGTGCCACGACGCCAGGGTCCCCGCCACCGCCTTCGCCGGCGCCAGCGGGGTGTGCGGCGGGTCCATACCGGTGTTCGGCGGGGTGTCAGTGGACATGACAGGTCTGACGGGGATCGTCTCGGTGGATCAGGAATCGCTCCTGGTGGAGGTCCGGGCCGGCACCTTCGGGGACCGCTTCGAGGAGGAGCTGCGCCGGGATCACGGGCTGACCCTCGGTCACTGGCCGCAGTCCATCGCCCTGTCCACCGTGGGCGGATGGGTCGCCTGCCGGGGGGCCGGGCAGTACTCCACCCGCTACGGCAAGATCGAGGACATGGTGGCCGGCCTGGAGGTGGTTCTGGCCGACGGGCGCATCGTCCGGACCGGCGGGCCCGTCCCCCGGGCGGCCACCGGGCCGGATCTCAACCAGATCTTCGTCGGCAGCGAGGGCACCCTGGGGATCATCACCGGGGCCCGCCTGCGGGTACACCCGGCCCCGCCGGCCGAGCGGCGGGCGGCGTACGGGTTCGGGTCCTTCACCGAGGGTCTCGACGCCTGCCGGCGGATCCTGCGCCGGGGGGCCACCCCGGCGGTGCTGCGGCTCTACGACCCGGCCGAGTCCGCCCGCCAGTTCGAGGCGGAGGACACCTCGGTGGTCATCGTCGTGGACGAGGGCGACCCGGTCGTCGTCGACGCGGCCATGGCCGTCGTGGCCCAGGAGTGCGCGGGGGCGGTGCCGCTGGATGCCGCCCTCGCCGGGCGGTGGCTGGAACACCGCAACTCGCTCCCCGCCCTGGAGTCGCTGGTGCGGGCCGGGATCGTGGCCGACACCGTCGAGATATCAGCATCGTGGCGGGCCCTGCCCGCCATCTACGAGCAGGCCGTCGAGGAGCTGATGGACGTCGAGGGCACCATCGCCGCGTCCGCCCACCAGTCGCACGCCTACACCGACGGGGGGTGCCTGTACTTCACCTTCGCCGGCCGGCCGGCCGACGGGACCACCGTGGCCGCCGAGACCTACTACCGCCGGGCGTTCGACGCCGTCACCGAGCCGACCATCCGGGCCGGCGGCGCCATCTCCCACCACCACGGCGTCGGTCTCAACCGGGCGCTGTACATGCGGGCCTACATGGGCGGGGCATTCGACGTGCTCGAGTCCATCAAGGCCGCCCTCGACCCGCGAGGCATACTCAACCCCGGCAAGCTCGGCCTTCCGAGCCCGTTCGGGGAGGGACCTCGCACACCTTGACCATCCTGATCATCGACGTCGGCACCAGCAGCGTCCGGGCCGCCGTCGTCAGCGCAGACAGCACCGTCTCCCACGTGCACCGCCGGCCGCTGCCGCCGGACGTGCCGATGGCCGGACTGGTGGAGTTCGACCCGGCGGCCATGGCCGCGGCGGCCATCGACGTGGCCCGCCAGACCCTGGCCGCGGCGGGCGAGGCGCCGCTGGCGGTGGGGGTCAGCACCCAGCGGGCCTCGACCGTCGCCTGGGACGGGCGTACGGGAGAGCCGCTCGGGCCGGGCCTCGGCTGGCAGGACCTGCGTACCGTCGGCGCCTGCCTGGAGATGCAGGGCCGGGGCCTGCGCTTCTCGCCCAGCGAGTCGGCAACCAAGTTCGCCTGGCACGTCGAGCAGAACCGGGAATGCCGCGACATCCGCCTGGGGACCGTGGACAGCTGGATCGCCTGGAACCTCACCGGCGGGGCCCACATCACCGACGCCACCAACGCCGGGGTTACCGGCCTCTACAGCATCGCCGGCGGAGGCTGGCGGGCCGACGCTCTCGAGGCGCTCGGCCTGCGGGAGGAGTGGATGGCGCGCATCGTCGACTCGAGCGGGGAGCTGGCGGAGGTCACGGCCCTGCCCGGAGGCCTCCCGCTGTGCGCCCTGGTCGGCGACCAGCAGGCCTCGCTGGTGGGCCAGGGATGCACCCGGCGGGGCCTGGCCAAGGCCACGTTCGGTACCGGCGGGATGCTCGATGTGTGCCTCGACGAGAACCGCCCGCCCCGTCCCGAGCGGACCGAGCAGGGGTGCTTCCCGATCGTGGCCTGGCAGGCCGGTGGCCGGGTCACCTGGGGCAGCGAGGCCATCATGCTGGCCGCCGGGACCGCCGTCGACTGGCTGGTCGAGGACATGCAGCTGCTGTCCGACCCGGCCCAGTCGGAGGAACTGGCCGCGTCCTGCGAGGACGCCGGCGGGGTGGTCATGGTGCCGGCCCTGCTCGGCTACGGCACCCCCCAGTGGGACTTCGGGGCCCGGGGCGCCCTGTTCGGCCTGACCCGGGGCACCACCCGGGCCCACATCGTCAGGGCGGTCCTGGAAGGCGTGGCCCACTCCGGGGCGGACCTGCTCGAGGCCACCGAGCGCGACACCGGGGTTCCCGTCCCGTCCCTGCGGGTCGACGGCGGCATGAGCGCCAACCGGGTGTTCATCCAGGCCCTGGCCGACGCCTGCGGCCGGCCGGTGGAGGTGTCGAGGGAGCTGGAGGCCACCACCCTCGGCGCCGGCTACCTGGCCGGCCTGGCCACCGGCGTGTGGTCCGGCACGGACGAGATAGCCGGCGTGTGGTCCCCCAGGGAGGTGGTGGAGCCCTCCGGCCGCGATGCCGGCCGGGACCGCTGGAGGGTCGCGGTGGAGCGGGCCGGGCAGTGGTTCCCGGAGTTGTCGGGTATCAGCTTCTGACCGCCGGCAGCTCCTGGCGGACCTCGAGCACCGGGGCCATCAGGTCGCCGTGGCGGTCGATGCGCTCCAGCACCTCGTCGGGGCCGAAGCGGAGCAGCCCGGAGTCGTCGCGCTCCAGGGCGGCGTCGATCTCGTCCCAGGTGATAGGGGTCGAGACGCCCGGCCGCTCCCGGGCCCTGATCGAGTAGGCCGCGACGGTGGTACGGGAGGGAGCGTTCTGAGCCCAGTCGATCAGCACCTTCTTCCTGCGCTGGGACTTCTCGATGACCGAGACGACCAGATCCGGGTGCTCCGACTCCGCCAGGTGTGCCAGCGCCAGCCCGAACGGGTGGGTGCTGGCATAGGTAGTGTCACTGTTGAGCGGTACGTACAGTTGCAGGCCCTTGCTGCCCGACGTCTTCGGCCACGCCTCCAGGCCCAGGCGGTCCAGGTACCGCCTCAGTATCAGCGCCACCCGGCAGCAGGTCAGGATGTCGGCCGGGGCCCCGGGGTCCAGGTCGAGGACCACGGCGGTGGGCCGGTCCAGTCGGGGTGCCGGGGCCAGGCCCGGGTGGATCTCTATGGCGGCCAGGTTGGCGGCCCACACCAGGGTCGCCGGCTCGTCGATCCTCAGGTAGTCGACGTCGCCCAGCCTGACCGTCTCCACCCAGTCGGGACGGTGCCTGGGGGCGTTCTTCTGGAAGAACGTCGGACCCTCCACCCCGTCGGGCCACCGGCGCAGCGTTATGGGTCGACCCCGCAGGTGAGGCACCATCACCTCCGCCACGGCCCGGTAGTAGTCGATCAGCTGGCCCTTGGTGAACCCGGTCGCCGGCCAGAACACCTTCTCCCGGTTCGACACGCTGAGGGTCCGACCCCCGACCTCCAGGCTCACGCCCCCGTCACGCCGACTGCCTGGCCCGGGCCAGGCTGGCCTCCAGGGCCGCCATCAGGTCCACCACCGGGGCGGCCTCCACCGCCGGCTCCGGCTGGGTGATGATCTCCCCCTGCGCCTTGGCCTCGATGAGCGCCAGCACCTTCTCCCGGTAGTCGTCGTGGTACTTGTCCGGGTCGAACGGGGCGCTCAACGACTCGACGAGCTGGGCGGC
>JAKAXG010000508.1 GCA_021827225.1 Actinomycetes bacterium
CGGCCTGTCCGTGGCCCACATCGGCGTGCTCGTCGGCGTCTACGCCTGGGTGTGGGGACTGGGCCAGGTCCCCACCGGCTGGCTCGCCGACCGCGTCGGGCGCAAATGGCCCATCACCACCGGCACCTTCCTCATCGGCGCCGGGATCGCCATCATCGCCTCCACCGCCGCCCTGGCCGTCTGGTATCTCGGCGCCACCGTCATGGGCCTCGGGATGGCCCTCGCCTACCCCAACCTCATCACCGCCGTCGGCGACAGCGCCCACCCCGCCTGGCGGGGCGGCGCCCTCGGCGTCTACCGCCTCTGGCGCGACAGCGGCTACGCCTTCGGCCCCTTCGTGCTCGGCGGCGTCGCCGCCCTGGCGGGGATCAGCGCCGCCCTCTGGGTCGGCGCCGCCCTCCTCGGCGCCTCCACCCTCGTCCTGCTGGCACTCCTCCGAGAAACAGAACTCCACCGGCGGACCACAGCGCCCCCCTGGCAGGACCACCCCGAATGGGTGACCGGCTAACGGGAGGCTATGGCATCGTTGCGTCCCTTGCGACGGACTGATCACTGGTCGTGGTCGTGGGTGATGTGCTGGTGGGACAGGTCGAGCAGCAGCCGGACGTGGGCGTCGTCGAGGCGGTAATAGACGGTGCGCCCATCCCGGCGTTGGCGGACGATGCCGGCGGTGCGCAGCAGCCGCTTGGTCTGCGAGACGGCGGTCTCGGTCACGTCGGTGGTAGCGGCCAGACCCCCCTGTGATTGAAGTGTGAAGAATGCGCTTCATCGTGCCGATAGGAGGGCGTGGCTCGACCGCTTGGTAGTGGGCTCCGGGTTGGTCTGCCTGAGTGTGGCCGGCCGGGCCATCAGGGTTCGCACGTCACCCTGAATGGGGTGTACGGCCCCCCGGGACATCGACGTCAGCGGTACCGGTGCCACCCGTCTGTTGGAAAGCCTCACACCTTCGTCGGTATGATGGCCCGGGAGCTGGTCTCCGCCGGGGTGTGCGAGGCGTGCGAGAACCACCTCGAGCGCCACCAGGGACCGACACTGCCGCGCCGGTACCGCTATCCGGCCCGGGCGCAGGCTGCGGCCCTGGTCGCTGTCGGAAAGGGCGAACCGTACGCCTCGGCGGCCAGGAAGGCCAGGCTCTGGGCCCGGCAGGAGCCGACAGCCGACGATGACGGTGGCCAGCTGGTGGCCAACTGGGTGGAGGTGCTCGGACCCGCCATCCTGGCGCACTACGCCGAGGTGGAGTGGCCCGAGACCCTCCTGCTCGACTCGACCAACTTCTTCGTCCCAGATCACCAGAACGGCGGCACCAAACAGGCCTTCGCCGTGATGGCCGCCTACGGCTACCCCGCCGGTGGCGGAAGGGGCCGGGCCTGGGCCGTAAGCGTGTCGCCAACGGCGACCCGCCGGGACTGGAAGACCTTCCTCGACGCCCTGGCCGGGGGGCCTCGACTGTTCGTGTCCGACAAGGCCGGAGCCACCTTGGCCGCCGTCAAGGCCCGCTGGCCAGGGGCCGAGCAGCCCGTCCATCATCGCTGCGAATGGCACCTGCGAGACAACGTGGTGAAGCTGATGCGCCCCTACTGCCTCACCAGCTACGGCTGCCCCGAGATGGAGCTGCTCAACGAAGCGTTCCACAGCCCGTCCGGCTGGACGGCGTTCAAGGGCGCCGTGCAGCCATACCGCAACGTGCGGGAATGGGTCGCCCGGGAGGACAGGGTCATCACCCCGCAGGTCGCCCGCCGCCACGAGATCCCGGCGCACTACAGCGTCTCAGCCGTCGAGCGCACCATCACCCGGCTCAAGGAGATGCTCGAGGCCCGGCGGTTCTGCTTCCGAAACGCCGCCCGAACCAACCTCCTCGTCGGGCTGATGCGTCTCGAGCTCAACGGTCAGGCCAATGAACGGGGCTACGCCGAGATCATCAGGGACCACCTCCAAGCCCGAGGGGGCCAGCCCGGACGCCAACTCGCCATCACCGACACCAGAGGTAGCTACTCGCTGCGACCGTGAGGCTGCCGCACCGAGGCCGGCTGGCGTCTCTACGGCGCCGGGATGGAAGTTCGAGGTGAGGACTGCCGGAACACGACGGTGGTGGCCGTAGAGCCCCCTCCGCACCGGTAGGGAGGCTTCGACCCCACCGCCGGGCTGACAATGCACCGGGGGCTGTGCGAGACGGTCCAGATATGTCTGGCTGCCAGTCCGGCAAGCACCGCACAGAACACCAGCACCACCAACGCCAAGCGGCGTCCCCTCCGCTGCAACTGCAGATAGGACCCGGCGGCGGCATCCCAGGCCATACAGACATGGTAAAGCCTCGAAGGTGCCGACACGCCCTCAGCGGCCGGCGGACACTCCGGCCCGCTCGTTTTTCACACCTCGATCACAGGGGGGGGCGGCCAGATCGCACACGCAGAGCTCCCCGGCTTCGAGGAGGGCGAAGAGGATCCGGATGCGTTTGGGGTCGCCGAGCAGGCGGAACACCGCGGCCAGATCGGCGGCGGCGTCCGGGCCGATCAGACGTTGCCGGGTGGCGGCGACCCGGGCCGTGTCGACGGTGCGCACCGCACAGGCGTCGAGGGCGACCACCGGTCCCTCCGGTGAGCTTGACATCTTGACATGTGTGAAGATATATCCGGGTGGTGCCGGGGGCAAGCTGGGAGGAGACCCGTGTTCGACTTCACCGAGGCGACCGAGACAGCTGCGTCGTCTGACACCTGCTGGGGGCGCAACAGCCGATGAGCGGCCCCGAGAGCGGAGTCGGGCAACCCGGTGCCGCCGGTCGGGCCGAGTTCCTGCGGGGCCGGTGAGGCCGCTGCCGTTGACGGAGCCCCGCATGTCGACGATCGCGGCCACGACGCGCACGGCCACGACGGGCATTCCCACGGTGTCGCCGCGGATGCTGATGTCCGCTACCTGGCGGTCGCGCTGGGGTTGATCTCGGCGTTCATGGTGGGGGAGGTCATCGCCGCCGTGGCGTCCGGGTCGCTGGCCCTGTTCGCCGATGCCGGTCACATGCTGACCGAAGTCGCCGCCCTGGCTGCGAGCGTCTGGGCTGTCCGCCTGGCTGCCCTCCCGACCGCCGGCCGCTGGACGTACGGCTTGAAGCGGGCCGAGATCCTCTCCGCTCTGGGTAACGGGGTCACCCTGGCGGTCATCGCCGCGGTGATCACCATCGAGGCCGTCACCCGCCTGGTCAGCCCCCCGGCGGTTCAAGGCTCGGTCGTGCTCGCAGTGGCCTTGGCCGGCGCAGCGGTCAATGTTGTGGCCACTGCGGTCCTGGTCCGGGCCAATCGGTCCAGCCCCAATGTGCAGGGGGCGTTCGCCCACATCGTCACCGACCTCTACGCCTTCGTCGGCACCGCGGCGGCCGGTCTGGTGATCGTGTTGACCGGATGGGCCCGGGCTGATGCCGTCGCCTCGATCGTGGTGGCCGGGATGATGGTGCATGCAGCGTGGGGGCTGCTGCGCGACGCGGGGCGGATCCTGCTGCAGGCCGCCTCCGACGACGTGTCCCTCGACGAGGTCCGGGCCCACATCCTGGGAGTGGAGTACGTGATCGGCGTGCACGACCTGCACGCCTGGACGCTCACGTCCAACCTGCCCAGCCTGTCGGCGCATGTGGTGGTCGAGGATCACTGCTTCGTGTCGGGACACGCCCCCCAGATCCTCGATTCGCTCCAAGCCTGCCTGGGGGAGCATTTCGATGTGGAGCACTCGATCTTCCAGCTGGAACCGGCCAGTCACACCGCCCACGAGATCGGCCCTCACCAGTGAGTTCCCCCTACGCCACCGACACTCCGACGGCGTGCCGGGACGACTGCTGCAGCACGGCGGGCTCATCGGCCGGCTGGGAGGCGGCGTCGGGGTGGGCCCGGCGTCTGGCGTGGCTGGGCCTGGCCTGGATGACCGTCGAAGCTGTCCTGGGCCTGGTCGCCGGCTACCGCTCCGGGTCTTCGGCGTTGACCGGATGGGCGTTCGGCTCTGCCGTCAAAGCAGCCGCCCGTGTCATCGTCATCTGGCGGTTCACCGGCACCCGGTCCCATTCCGAGACCGCCGAGGCCCGGGCGACCACGGCGGTGGCTGTCAGTTTCTGGGTGCTGGCGCCTTACATCGCCGTGCTGGCCGGCCTGGAGCTGGCTGCGGGGAAACCGCCCGGCACGACCGCTCTCGGGCTCGGTGTGACGGCCGCCAGCCTGGTCGGCATGCCCGCC
>JAKAXG010000509.1 GCA_021827225.1 Actinomycetes bacterium
TGATCATTGCGCTCCTCCGTCGCTGATCTTCCAGGTGAAGGATGTGGCGCCGACCCCGAATCCTTCGACCCGGACCTGCAGGGGTCGAACCCGGACACCAACGAGCTCCTCCCGGGCCTGATCTGCGGACCGCAGCGGCGCCTTGGTGAGGCCCTTGGCCCGCTGCACGGCGGTCTGGCGCTCGTAGGTGGCCACCATCTCGTCCCCGGTCATCATCTCCGCCAGACCGCGCACGAAGACCACCTGGGGTATCTCCAGGCCGAAGTCGTAGACGTGGGGGCGGTCGTTCACGGAATCCGGCCGCGGCGGTCCGCTCCAGACGATCTCCATGCGGGGATTGCGCCGGATCTGGTTCAGCCGCCGGTGCACGTTGCGCTGCACCAGGTCCACCGTCCAGTCGTCGCCCAGGACGGCGACCATGGTCCGCCCGACCGGGAACCCGTCCCGGTTGATCGTGTAGACCTGGGCGAAACCTGCCTGTTCCTGAACGAACAGACGGGCCGCCGCCTCTACGGACGCCAGGTCCGGGTTATCCGCATCCGACCGGTGCCGCTCGTTGGGCTCGACCTTCATGGCTTGGCGCACTTACCCCCTGCGTTGTCCGGCCTGTCCCGCTAATAGGAACAGTGTTCCGCGCCGACTTTAACCCTGCCCTGCAGTTGAGACAAGCCCGGACCTTGCGACCCGGATGTTGAACGCCCCCGGCTGGCGGCTTAGCATCCCAGGAACATGGTTCCGATTATCGAAACGGGGCAACCCGGTCCGGATCTGGTGGTGGCCGGAGCCGGCGGCGGTCTGGCCGGGGCGCTGAGGGCGGCAGAGCTCGGCCTCCAGGTGTTGATCGTCGAATGCAGCCCGCAGTTCCGCCAGGGCAACAACACCTCCATGTCCACCGCCATGGTCCCCGGCGCGGGCACGAGGTGGCAGGCGGAGGCCGGGGTGGATGACTCCCCCGAACAGTTCGTGGCCGACATCGTGGCCAAGACCAGGGGCGGTGCCGATCCGGATCTGGCACGGGCATTGGCGGAAGTCAGCGGACGGCTGGTCACCTGGCTGGCCGACCACGCCGGAGCACCGATCGAACTGGCGACCGACTTCTCCTATCCGGGCCACAGCCAGTTCCGCTGCCACACCATCCCGCACCGGCGCGGATCGCTCCTCCTCGAGGTTCTGCTGAGCGGCATCGACCGGTCGCCGGCCGTCGACCTGCTGGTCCCCGGACGCCTCGAAGATGTGCGGATGGAGGGGGACCGGGTCCGCGCCGCGGTGATCGCCTACCCGGACGGCAGCGTCGAGGAGGTGCCCACCGGGGCCGTCCTGCTGGCCACGAACGGCTTCGGGGCCAACCCGGAGATGGTCCGGGGCCACATCCCGGAGATGGCCGGCGCCACCTATCACGGCAGTGCCGAGTCCCGGGGAGACGCCATCCGCATCGGCACCGGGCTGGGCGCCGACACCGCGTTCCTCGACGCCTATCAGGGCCACGGCGCCCTCTCCACTCCCCACGCCACCCTCACCGGATGGGCCACGGTCATGCACGGCGGGGTGCTGGTCAACTCCGAAGGGCACCGCTTCGGAAACGAGACCTCCGGCTACTCCGAGTTCGGCCATGAGGTGGTGGCCCAGCCCGGAGGCACCGCGGTGCTGGTGTTCGACCAGCGCATCCACGACGCCTGCCTGCTCTTCGACGACTTCCGGGCGACAGTTGACGCTGGGGCGGTCCGCTGGGCCGCCGATCCGGCCGCGCTGGCCGGGACCTTCGGTATCGACCCGGTCCCGTTCCAGGCGGCGATCGAGGAGACCAGGGAGCTGGCCCGCACCGGGGCCACCGACCGGTTCGGCCGGTCCTACTGGGAGCAGCCGCTCGGAGCCCCGCTGGCCGGGGTCCGGGTCACCGGGGCCCTGTTCCACACCCAGGGAGGCCTCAGGGTTGACGGCCGGGCCCGCGTGCTACGCCCCGACGGGTCGGCCATCGACGGGCTGTACGCCTCGGGCGGGGCGGCCATGGGCATATCCGGCCACGGCGCCGCCGGTTACCTGGCAGGCAACGGCCTTCTGCCGGCACTGGGGTTGGCTTTTCTCGCCGCCGAGCACGCCGCGTCACGGGCCGGCCGGTCATGACAGACGCCGCTCCCCCGGCGGTGATGCTCTATGCCCCGGCCGGCGAGCCGGCCAAGGCCGAGAAGGCCACCGGGTTGCCGACCGACGCCGTCATCCTCGACCTGGAGGACGCAGTGGCACCGGCGGCCCGTCCCGAGGCCCGGGCCTGGTGCGCGGCGTTCCTGCAGGCACCGGCGGTGGGTCCGCAGCGGTGGGTTCGCATCAACGACCTGTCCGGATCGGAGTGGATCGAGGACGTGCGGGCGGCGACCAGGCCCGGCCTGGCCGGCATGGTCGTGCCCAAGGTGGAGGCAGCAGCCCAGCTGGCCATGCTGGACGGCGCCCTGGCGGTGCTCGAAGCCGAGCGCGCCATACCGGCCGGGCGGGTCCGCCTGATCGCCACGGTCGAGTCGCCGCTCGGGCTGGCCCGCATCGGGTCCATCGCCGACGGGCCGCCCCGGCTGGATACTCTCGGCTTCGGGGCGGGGGACATGTCCAGGCTGGCCGGGCTGGACTACCCGGCGGTGGAAGGAGGAGCGGTGGCGGTTCTCGACCGGGCCCGGGCCGAACTGGTGCTGGCCTGCGCCCGGGCCGGACTGTTCGCCCCCCACGACAGCGTGTACGGGAGGTACTCGGACCTCGACGGGCTGCGGCGGGAGGCGACCCGGGCCCGCCAGATGGGCTTCGGGGGCAAGCACGCCATACATCCCGGACAGCTGGAGCCTCTGGCGGAGTGCTTCTCGGTCACCGCGGCCGAGGCGGAGCGCGCCGCCCGCATGGTGGAGGCCTACGACGCGGCCGTGGCACGTGGGCTCGGCGCCGTAGGCGTGGACGGGATCCTGGTCGACGAGCCCATCGCCCGCCGGGCCCGCCAGACCCTCGCTGCAGCCAGGAGCGACCGTGCGCGTCCGTGAGACGGTGCGCCGCTTCCTGAGCGAGGCGGAGCTTCAGCAGTTGCAGACGGCCGGCTTCGGCCAGCCCATCGGCGTGGGCGTCCGACCCGCCGTGGTGGTCATCGACGCCCAGCGCTACATGGTCGCCCCCGACCAGGGATCCGACCCGGACTACCCCTCGTCGTGCGGCGAGCGGGGTCGGGCCGCGCTGGTGGTGCTGGCGGACCTGCTGCGGGAGGTGCGGGCCCGGCGGGTGCCGGTGTTCTACACCCGTTTCGAGCTGGCTCCCGACGGCAGCGACGTCGGAGCGTATGGCCGCAAGCGACGGCTGCTGCAGTCGGACAATTGGTGCCTGGCGGGCAGCAGCGGCGCCGAGATCCACCCGGCGGTAGCCCCCGAACCCGGTGACCAGGTGATGGTCAAGAAGCGGCCCAGCGCCTTCTTCGGCACCCCACTCACCTCACAGCTGATCGACCGGGGCGTCGACACGGTCATCCTCGCCGGCGGGTCGACCAGCAACTGCGTGCGGGCCACCGCCGTGGAATCCACCTCGCTCAACTTCCGCACCGTGGTCGTCGAGGACTGTGTGTTCGACCGGCAGGCCGTCTCCCACGAAGTGGCGCTGTTCGACATGGAACGACAGGCGGCGGATGTCATGACCGCAGCAGAACTGATCGCCGCCATCGACTCCGCAGCCGGCAGGGGATGACCCGGGACAGGGTTGGCTATGGCCGGGACCGGCCCCAGCTGCGGTGGCCCGGCGGATCCCGGGTGGCGGTCAATTTCGTGGTCAACATCGAGGAGGGGGCGGAGCGGACCTTCGACCGCGACGGGATCAACGAGGGGCTGGTCGAGGTGCCACGCCGGGCCGGGACGGACGTCCGGGACTTCGCCGTGGAATCGATGTACGAGTACGGCTCCCGGGTGGGGGCGACACGCCTGCTGCGACTGTTGCGCGACCGGGGGATCGCCGCCACCGCCTTCGCCGCGGCGGTCGCCCTCGAGGCCAACCCCGCGGTGGCCGCCGAGCTGGCGGAGGGGGGCCACGAGGTGTGCGCCCACGGCTACCGCTGGGCCGAGGCGTGGACCATGTCCGACGCCGAGGAGGCCGACAGCATCGCCGCCGCCGTGGCCTCGATCACCCGCACCACCGGGCAGCGGCCGGCGGGCTGGTACTGCCGGTGGATGCCCAGCCACCGGAGATCGGAA
>JAKAXG010000510.1 GCA_021827225.1 Actinomycetes bacterium
CATCACCGTCGGCACCCTGGAGTCGGCGTCGCACTGGTTCCGGGGGGCCGACACCACCCGCTGGGCCAGGTCCACCTGCCCCGACCCGGCGTGCTGCCGCCAGCCTCCTGATGACGCCCTGCACCGCTGGGAGGGGGTGGCCTGGCCGTCGGCCCGGGACCACAGCCACTTCGTCTCCGGGCTGCCCACCGACACCGTGGTGTTCAGCCCCCACCCGGGCGTGGACCTGACCGACGTCTACTCGTTCCTGGACCGCCACTCCGGCGGCCTCGGCGCCCCGTAGCCCCCGGCCGGCGCCGGAGTCACCCGCCGGCTTTGTGTGCAGAAGACCGCGCTATGCGCCATGCTTCTGCACGAAAGACGTTGGGACCGCCCCGTGGGGCCCGACCGCAGCCCAACCCTCACGCCGCCGCGCCGCAGTCGGGAGACGACGGAAGCCGGGGCCCGAGGCCCCGGCTTCCGGCTGACCATCGGTTGACAGGCCGGCTCAGTCGCCGGCGCCCTCGATCCCGCTGCCGCCCTCGCTGCTCGTGGGCCGGTCGTGGCCTGACTCGCCGGCCGGGTCGTGCCCGGCGTCGCTGCCCGGGTCCTGGCCGGCCTCCGCCTCGGCCTCCGCCCCCTCGAGCGGCACCCCGCCCTCCGGGCCGGGGGCGGTCGGAGCACCGGAGCCCCCAGCCGAAGGCGGTGCGGCCGAACCCGCAGCCGAGGACCGCGCGCCCGCAACGTCGGAACCGGCCCCGACCGGCGCCGGCTGCGCCAGCGACTGCTCCAGGACCTGGGCCACGTCCATGACCCGGACCGACTCGGGCACCGAGCCGTCGGCCTGGCGGCTCTTGGTGGCGTCGTCGAGCATGATCAGGCAGTACGGGCAGGCGGTGGAGATCACATCGGCGCCGGTGCCGAGCGCCTCGTCGGTCCGGTTGACGTTGATCCGGGAGCCGATCTTCTCCTCCAGCCACATGCGGGACCCGCCGGCGCCGCAGCAGAAGCCCTTGTTGCGGCAGCGGTGCATCTCCTCGAGCTTGACGCCCGGAACGTGGTTGAGCACGCCCCGGGGCTCGTCGTACACCTCGTTGTGGCGGCCCAGGTAGCACGGGTCGTGGTAGGTGATCTTCTGCTCGATGCGGGCGGTGGGCCGGAGTGACCCCGCGCTGAGCAGCTTCTCGAGCAGCTGCGTGTGGTGGTACACCTCGAAGTTGCCGCCGAGCGCCGGGTACTCCCGGGCGATCGAGTTGAAGCAGTGGGGGCACGACGCCACGATCTTCTTGACGCCGGCCGACTGCAGGGTCTCGATGTTCATCTGGGCCTGGGTCTGGAACAGGTACTCGTTGCCCAGCCGGCGGGCCGGGTCGCCGGTGCAGGACTCCTTCGGGCCGAGCACCGCGAAGCTGATCCCGGCCTGGTGGAGCAGGCGGGCGATGGCCTGCGTGGTGCGGCGGGCCCGCTCGTCGAGCGCCCCCGCGCAGCCCACCCAGAACAGGTACTCGACGTCGTCGGGGATGGTGTCGTCGACCACGGGGATCTCGAAGTCCAGGCCCTGGGTCCAGACGAGCCGGTCCTTGGAGCCGAGCCCCCAGGGGTCGCCGCGGTTCTCGACGTTGCGGAGCATCAGGTTGGCCTCGCTCGGGAACTGGGCCTCGATGAGCACCTGGTAGCGACGCATGTCGACGATGGTGTCGACGTGCTCGATGTCCACCGGGCACTGCTCCACGCAGGCACCGCAGGTGGTGCATGACCACAGGACGTCCTCGGAGATGACGTCGGGCACCAGCGGCTTGAGCGCCACGCCGCCCTCCGAGGCGCCGGACCCGGCGGAACCGTCAGCCCCGGCGCCCACGGCGACCGGGACGGCGTTGGGCTTGGGGATCAGCGGCTGGTTGGCCAGCAGCTCCGGCGCGGAGGCGAACAGGTGCTCCCGCAGGTCCATGATCACGAGCTTCGGCGACAGCGGCTTGTCGGTGGCCCACGCCGGGCACTGGTCCTGGCAGCGACCGCACTCGGTGCAGCTGAGCAGGTCCAGCCGCTGCTTCCAGGTGAGATGCCCGATCAGGCCGGTGCCGAACACCGTGTCCTCGGTCATCTTCTCCGGGTCCAGGTCGGGGGTGGTGCCGAGCGGTCCGAGCGCCTTGGGCCGGCGGGAGAACAGCACGTTCGGCTCGGAGACGAAGATGTGCAGGTGCTTCGAGTGGAGCACGAAGACGAAGAAGCCCCACAGGATGGCGATCTGGGCCAGGATGAACGCCGTCTCTATGTTGAGGTTGGCGGTGTAGCTCAGACCGGACAGGGCGTTGCCGATGATGTGGGAGGCGAACGGCCACCAGCTCCCGCCGTAGGGGAAGTGGCCGGTGTTGACCTGGGCGCCGCGGTAGAGCAGCAGGGTGGCGATCACCCCGAAGATCAGCAGCAGGGTGATCCACGCTGCGGTGGTGTGCGAGCCGTAGAACCGGCTCTTGCGCTCCCGGCGGGCCGGGTCCTGGCGGATCCGGATGGTCGTGAAGGTGACGATGGCCGCCAGGACCGCCACCGCGAAGAAGTCCTCGATGAAGCCCAGCCCGGGCCACGTGGTGATGGCGAAGGTGGGGGAGAACAGGTCGCCGTAGGCCTCGATGATGGTGAGGATCAGGACGATGAATCCCCAGAAGGTGAAGAAGTGGGCCAGGCCCGGGCCGGGACGCTTCAGCAGCTTGCGCTGGCCGAACACGTCCATGATCTCCGCCTTGATCTGCGCCGCTATGTCCTTCATGCGGTCGGCGGCCGGCTGGCCGGTGGCGACCAGGCGGAACAGGAAGAGGGCGCGCTGCGCCACGAATCCGAGCCCGATGACCGATAGGGCCATTCCGATAGCTATGCGTACGTCCACAGTCACAGTGGGGTTCCTCCAAGCGCCGTAACGGGGCGGAGGAACCCTACTCGCGATCGGGAAAATATGACCATACGACGCCGCGCCGGGCGGCCGGGTCGGATGGCCGACCGGGCTGCCGAGCTAGTGCGACAGGGCCCGGGTGTCGGCGTCGCGGAGGCGGGTGGCCATGTTGACCAGCAGCTTGTGGGCCACCACCGGCACCTGGTCCAGCACCGACATGAACTCCCGCTGGCCGATGACCAGCAGCTCGCAGTGCCCGTCCGCCACGACGGTGGCCGAGCGGGGTCCCCGGTCGAGCAGGGCCATCTCGCCGAAGTAGTCGCCGGCGGCCAGGCTGGCGATCTTGCGCCCGTTGCGGCGGACCGCGGCCGTGCCGTTGAGGATCAGGTAGAACTCGTGGCCCATCTGGCCCTCCTGGACGATCTCCGTCCCTTCCGGGACGGTGATGACGTCGGAGGCTTTGGCCACGAGGCCGAGCTCCTTCTTGTTGAGCGAGGAGAACATCTTCACCTGGGCGAGGTGCTCGAGCTTCCGGTCGGCGGCCATGGGCGAAGGATACCTATTCGTTGGTATCCGGCGACGCCTTTCGGCTATATGCGGACCATCCAGCGGTCCGGGGGGACGGACCCCGCCAGTTAACACAGCCGCAATGGCAGTTAACAGAGCGGCAACACCAGGGTCAAAGTCGGGAAACACGCTCTTCTTACCCTCGTCGAGTCCTGCCGGCAGCGCCGCCGGCGATGACAGCACCACCGACAGGGAGCCGGCGACCGCCGGCTCCAGCCGGCACCAGCCGGCACCCGCCCACAACAAGGTGCGCCGCCCCCGGGCGGCAGGACCGACAGACACCTCAGGAGGGGTCCTTGTCCTTATTAATGACCACGCTGACGCACGCCGCCAGCTGCGGGCAGAACGCCGCGGTCGGGAACCCGAACGCCTGTTCGGACCTGTCCTGGCTGTCTCCCGGGGATACTGCGTGGCAGCTGACGGCAGCCACTTTCGTGGGGCTCATGTCCATCCCCGCCCTGGCCCTTCTCTACGCCGGGCTGGTGCCGAAGAAGTGGGTCGTCAACACCATGATGATGGCCTTCACCGGTTTCTCCGGAGTTCTCATCGTCTGGGTCCTCTGGGGCTACAAGATGGGCTTCGGCTCACCCATCGGCGGGGGTACCGCCAACACCTGGAACTACCACTACACCGGGAACTTCTTCGCCAACTTCTTCAACAACTTCGTGGGTCATCCCGAGACCTCGCTGCGGGGAAGTTCGCAGATAACCCAGGCCACCCTGACCGCCAACGGCGGAGCGACCGTGCCGTTGCGGTTCTCGAGATCG
>JAKAXG010000511.1 GCA_021827225.1 Actinomycetes bacterium
GGGCTCAGCCTGTGGCTGTGCCTCTACGCCTTCGGCGTGTCCATGCCGTTCCTGACCGTCATGGCCGCCAACATGGGGGTGTCGTGCCTGGCCGCCCTGGTGCCGGTGCCGGGAGCGGGAAGCGGGGCCGGGGCCATCGGCCTCACCGCCGTGCTGGTCGGGCTCGGGGTGCACGCCCCGGTGGCGGTGTCGGCCACGCTGGCCGGCCAGATCGTCGGCACCTATCTACCGGCCCTGGCCGGATGGGTCGCCACCCGGCACCTCATCTCCCACCGCCTGGTCTGATCCGGCGCCGGCCGAGGGGGCGATCCCGGCGAACTGGCTGCTGTAGAGCGAGTGGTAGAAGCCCCGGCGGTCCAGCAGCTCCCGGTGGGTACCCTGCTCGACGATGCGGCCGTGGTCCATGACCACGATGGCGTCGGCATCTCTGATGGTGGACAGGCGGTGGGCGATCACGAAGCTGGTCCGCCCGAGCCGCAGCTTCGCCATGGCCTGCTGCACGAGCGACTCGGTCCGGGTGTCGACGTTGCTGGTCGCCTCGTCCAGGATCAGGATGGGCGGGTCGGCCAGGAAGGCCCGGGCGATGGTGAGCAGCTGCTTCTGGCCGGAGGAGATGTTGGAGGCGTCCTCGTCCAGGACGGTGTCGTAGCCGCCGGGGAACGTCTTGACGAAGTCGTCCACATAGGCCGCCTCGGCCGCGGCGACGATCTCGGCTCTGGTGGCCTGCGGCCGGCCGTACCCGATGTTGTCGGCGATGGTGCCGGCGAAGAGCCAGGTGTCCTGCAGGACCATTCCGAACGACTCCCGGACGTCGTCGCGGGTCAGGTCCCGGTAGTCGACGCCGTCGAGCAGGATGCGGCCGGAGTCGATCTCGTAGAAGCGGACCAGCAGGTTGACGACGGTCGTCTTGCCCGCCCCGGTGGGCCCGACGATGGCCACCGTCTGGCCGGGCAGGGCGACCAGGCTGAAGTCCTCGATGAGCGGCTTGTCCGCCTCGTAGCGGAACGACACGTGCCGCAGTTCCACCCTGCCTGCCTCCCTCAGCGGCCCGGGCCGGGCCGCGACCCGGTCCGGGGCTTCCTCGCCGGCGTCGAGGAACTGGAACACCCGCTCGGCGGAGGCCAGCCCCGACTGGAGCAGGTTCATCTGGCTGGCGATCTGGGTTATGGGCATGGTGAACTGCCTGGAGTACTGGATGAAGGCCTGGACGTCGCCGAGGGAGATGAGTCCCGACGCCACCCGGTAGCCGCCCAGCACGGCGATGATCACGTAGTTGAGGTTGGTGAGGAACTGCATGGACGGCTGTATGGCCCCCGATAGGAACTGGGCCCGGAAGCTGGCCTGGTAGAGGTCCCGGTTCTGGCGTCCGAACTCCTCTATCGAAGCCCGGCGCCTGCCGTAGACCTGCACCAGGGCGTGGCCGGTGTGGGTCTCCTCGACGAACCCGTTCAGGGTCCCGGTCCGGTTCCACTGGGCCGCGAACTGCACCTGCGAACGCTTGGCGATCAGGACCGTCACCCCGAACGCGGCCGGGATGATGACCGCCGACACCGCGGCCAGCAGGGGGGAGATCCAGAACATCATGGCGAGAACCCCGACGATGGTCAGCACCGAGGTCATCAGCTGGCTGAGCCCCTGCTGGATGGTCGTGCTCAGGTTGTCGATGTCGTTGGTGACCCGGCTCAGGATGTCGCCGTGGGGATGGCTGTCGAAATAGCGCAGCGGCAGGCGGCTCAGTTTCTCCTCGACGTCTCGCCGCAGCCCGAACATGGCCCGCTGGGTGATGCCGGCCATGAGGTAGCCCTGCCCGAAGTTGAGCGCCGCTCCCAGCACGTAGACCAGTGCGGCCAGCCCCAGGATCCGACCCAGCCGGTCGAGGTCGACACCGGCCCCGGGGGTCACGTTCATGGCGGAGACCATGTCGGCGATCTGGCGCCGGCCGTGAGCCCTCAGCTGCTCCACCGCCTGCGCCTTGGTCACCCCGGGGGTGAGCAGCTTGCCGACCACCCCCTCGAACAGCACATTGGTGGCGTCCCCCAGGATCTTGGGTCCGGCCACGGTGAAGCCGACCGAGCCTACGCCGAACATCAGCGCGGCGAGAAGGGGGAGGCGCTCGGGGCGTAGCCGGGCGGCCAACCGGCGCAGCGTGCCTCGCAGGTCGTGGATCTCCTCCGGCGCCGCATCCGCCATTCCCCGCATGACCCTGCCGGGCCGGCCCATCATGCCGCCGCGTCCTCCCCGAGCTGGGAGACGACTATCTCGCGGTAGGGGGCGCAGCCGGCCACGAGCTCCTCGTGGGTGCCGATCCCGGCCACCGCCCCCCGGTCCATCACGATGATCTGGTCGGCGTGCATGATGGTGCTGACCCGCTGGGCCACGATGACCACCGCCGCGTTCCGGGTCTCGGCCCTGAGTGCCCCCCGCAGCCGGGCGTCGGTGACCGCGTCGAGCGCCGAGAAGCAGTCGTCGAAGATGAACAGCCGGGGCTGGCGGACCACGGCCCGGGCGATGGACAGTCTCTGACGCTGGCCGCCCGAGACGTTGGTGCCGCCCTGGTCGATGACGGCGTCGAGGCCACCGGGCATGGCCGCCACGAAGTCGCGGGCCTGGGCCACGTCGAGGGCGTGCCAGAGTTCCGCGTCGGTGGCCTCCGGCTTGGCGAAGCGCAGGTTGGTGGCGACGGTGCCGCTGAAGAGGAACGCCGCCTGGGGGACCAGACCCATCGAGGCCCACAGCGCGTCGCGGTCCTGGAATCTGACGTCGACGCCGTGGACCTCGACGCTCCCTTCGGAAGCGTCGAAGAACCGGGTCATCAGCTGCAGCATCGTGGTCTTGCCGCTGCCGGTCCCGCCGATCACGGCGCTGGTCCGGCCCGGGGGGAGCGTGAAGGACACGTCTCTCAGCACCGGCCGTTCGCTGCCCGGGTAGCCGAACGTGACGTGCTCGAAGCGGACCTCGCCGGTGATCTCCACGGGCGATACCGGCGAATCGGGGTCGGCGATCGACGGCTCCGTGAGCAGCACCTCCTCCAGCCGCTCGGCGCTGGCGACGGCCCGGGGCAGCAGGATCGCCATCATCACCGCCATCATCACTGCGATGAGGATCTGCATGATGTAGGTGAGAAAGGCGGTGAGGTTGCCGATGGGCATCGCCCCCTCGCTCACCAGCCGCCCGCCGAACCACAGCACCGCCACGCTCGACAGGTTGAGCACGGCCATCAACGACGGCAGCGCCAGGGCGAATATCCGATTGACCCTCAGGGCGGTGGCGGTGAGATCGGTGTTGGCGTCGGCGAAGCGCTCCGCCTCCGACCGGTTGCGGACGAACGCCCGGATGACCCGCACCCCGGTGATCTGCTCGCGCAGCACGGCGTTGATGCGGTCCAGCTTGACCTGCATGGTCCGGAACTGCGGTACGACGAGAGCCACCACCGTCCCGATCAGCCCCGCCATGACCGGGACGGCGACGGCGAGCAGCGGGGATAGAGCGGCCCCCTCCCGGACGGCCAGGATGATCCCGCCGATGCTCATGATGGGCGCTACCACCATCAGCGTGAGCGCCATCTGGACGAACAGCTGGATCTGCTGGATGTCGTTGGTGTTGCGGTTGATGAGCGACGGGGTTCCGAAGCGGTCCATGTCGCGTGCCGAGAACGCCTGCACCCGGGCGTACACCGCAGCCCTCATGTCCGCCCCGGCCCCCATAGCGGTCCGCGACGCCCAGTAGACCGCCACGATCGCCACGGCGCCGAGCACCAGGCTGATGGCCACCATCAACCCGCCGGTGACCAGGATGTAGTGCAGGTTGCCCTTGATCACCCCGTCATTGATGATGTCAGCATTGAGGTTGGGCAGGTAGAGGTTCCCGACCGACTGGGCGACCAGCAGTGATACCACCAGTACCACCTGGCCGGTGTACGGGCGGAGGAAGCCACGCAGCAGGCGGGTCAGCACCCCCACTGACCCTAAAGCCGGGGCGCCACGGGCCCCTAGGGCCGTAGGTCCTGCAGGAAAGTCGCGCTTCTCAGCAAACAGACACTCGATTCTTGGACGCCGTTAAGGATCGGCCCCGATGATCTGCCGGAGAAGAGAGGAGCGCCGGTGCCGTCGGTACACCCCTGGTCGTGATGGAAGGCCGATCCCGGCTCCCGCTCAGACGGATCTACCGGGGACGGTTGCGGGCGACGACGCTGGT